>JAKEEW010000423.1 GCA_022616375.1 Sporichthyaceae bacterium | reverse complement strand
ACATGTACCTCGGCCTGGCCACCGCCGCCGGCCGGCACGGTGTCGACCTGGTGCTGCGCGCCGAAAGTGCCCACTGCATCGGGTTACCCGACGCCAGCGCGGATGTGGTGGTGAGCACCCTGGCATTGTGCACAATCCCCGACCCACACCGTGCGGTGTCAGAAGTCGCCCGGATCCTGCGACCCGGCGGCCGTATCCTGTTCCTCGAGCATGTCGCCGCCCCGCCCGGCGCCCGGACTGGCAAGGCTCCAGCGGGCCATCGGCCCACTCTGGGCCTGGGCATTCGAAGGCTGCCACCTCAACCGCGACACCGAAACCATCATCCGCGCTGCCGGGTTCGCCGACGTCGAGTTGGACCGCTACCGGCAGAGATCCGCGTTTCCGGCCCGTTAACCATCAGATCGCCGGCATCGCGGGACGCTGAGCGCTCCGGTCACGCTCGACCTCGGCAGCTTTCCATGGACGGAGGACGACGTCATTGAGGTGGCTAGAAAGCCGACATCTTGGTGCATGGCTCCAACCTCGAGGTAGTCGAAGATCGCGGTGGGCGGGTGCACCCGGTGCGCGCTGTCGGTACCTGCCGAGCAGTTCTGCGACCAGAACGCCTTCGCGCCTGCCGCGCGCGCACCTAGGCCGAGCTTCGCCTCGGAGTACAGAGCTCAGGCTCCTCGGTTGTTTGCCCCCTTTTGGCGATTGCGGTGCTTGATCTTGTATGAAGGGGCCATGCCGGGTGTGGGGGCGTCTGCGTCGGGCGGCATGAGTGCGGCGCTGGAGGCGGCGTTTGGGCGGGGGGATGAGCTGGTGGTCGGCGACGGCCATGCCTGTGAGGGGTCTGACTGGGGAGCCAATCGGCAGATCCCGGCCGGTGAGCTGAGGCGGCTGCTGCTGCGCGGGGCGTCCCCACCGGCCGGGGATGTGGCCAGTCTTCGTCTGGCCGGTGCACGGATCACCGGTGTGCTCGATCTGCGGGATGCGGTCGTGCGCTATCCGATCGCGCTTCGGAATTGCTGGTTCGACAGTCCACTGGACCTGTTGGGCGCGCGCGTTCCGAGCCTGTTCGTCGACGGCTGCTGCATTCCGTGGATCGACGCCGGGAATTTGACCAGCGAGATCGACATCTGGCTTGGGCAGACCCATGTTCCCCACGGCATCGACCTGACCGACGCGAAGCTCGGTGGTCCGCTGCACATCGAGGGTGCCAGGCTCGACACGCTTCCGCTGGATCGCTGGGCGCACGACGGGACAGCGACCCTGCCGCGGCTGCCGCGTCGGCCCAACTGTGCGATGCGAGCCGAACGGCTGACAATCGACGGTGCTCTGCTCGCCGATGACATCCAGGCCCGCGGACTTATCGATCTGTCGGGAGCGCGGATCCAGGGACATGTCCGACTCATTGGAGCCCGGCTCACTGCTACCGGCAGGACGGCGGTGTATGCGCCACGGCTGACGGTGGCCGGTGGCATCTACACCGATGCCGCCGCACTCGACGGGCCGGCCAGGCAAGGGATGCGGGTAACCGGTCGGGTGTACCTGCCCGGCCTGCGGGTCGGGGGTGACCTCGATCTCAGTGGCTCCCAGCTTCGGCTGACCCCGACCACCGCGAGCATCCCTTCCGCCGAGTTGCCGCCGGCCCGGGCCTCCGCGCAACCGTCAGGCCCGACCACCGACGCCGACGTGGACCCGCATGCGGTGCTGGTGCTCGACACCGCCGAGATTGGCGGGAACCTCGAGATGGATCGGGGCTTCCGGGCCCGTGGCCTGGTGCGAATGGGCAACGCGAAGATCGGCGGCAACCTCAAGATGTCCACCGCAGCCATGGGGCACCGGCCCAGCGCGATCGCGGCGGTTGAGCGCGCGGCCAGGCTGCGGCGGACCGTCAGAGGCCGGCCCACCTATCCGGAGGTGGTCAACACCCGGTACTACGCAATCCTCGGTGACGGGATGGAGGTCCGCGGTGAGTGGGACTGCGATCGTCTTCGAACGTGGGGAGAGGTCAGGCTCAAAAACGCAACCATCGAGTTGAACGCCTACTTCCGCGACGCCCGTATGTGGGCGCCGGCCGCGAACGCGCTCAACCTCGAGGGCACCAGCATCGCCGGGGCGGTCGGGGCGTGGAACCTGCGAACATGGGGCAGCCTGCGGCTGGCCGGCCTGCGGGTCGGGGCGAACCTGTGGCTGGACGGAGCCGCCCTCACCGACCCGTGCGACGCGTACAACATCCAGCCCGGCAGCGGAACCTACGAGCGCCCCGACGAACCACGAGCCGCCGACCCGTTCGACCCGGTGCTCAACCTCATCGGCTCGACCATCGGGGGTGGCCTGCGCTGCTCGACCTACGACGCGGGAGCGGCCAGGCACCGGTTCGTCGCCCGCGGCAGGGTCGACCTCAGCGACGCGACCGTCGGCGCCACCGTCTCGCTACGCGACGCTGCACTCCGCAACCCCGGCCTCGATGCGCTGACCGCCAGCCAGGCCCACCTGGGCGGACTGGACTGCGAGGAGCTGGCCGTGGCCGGCTCGGTCCGGCTGGTCAACGCCCGGATCGACACCTCCGTCAACCTTGTGCGCGCTCGGCTGGCCGCACCCGGACCCGATGTCGCATTGCCCGTCTCGGACACCGCGCGCCGGGCCGACCAGCCGGTGATCTCGGTCGTGTCGTTGGACTGTTCGACCGCGACGATCCAGGGGCACCTGCTGTGTGCCGAGCTGGTCGCCGTGGGCGCGGTCCGGCTGCGCCGGGCGCAGGTCGGGCGTTCGGTGACCATGGACGGTGCCTGGCTTCTCGGGAACGGGCTCGCGTTGGACGCCGCCGGCCTGCGCACCGTCGACCTGAGGCTGGCGTGGGCACTGCCGCCCCGGTGGGGTGGCGTGGACCTGTCCCGCGCCGTGGCCGTAGCGCTGGTCGAGAACGAACACGTGTGGGCCGCCGAGCGGGTCGGCCTGTGGGGGCTGACCTACGAGATGTTGGTTGTGCTGGACACGACCGAGCGGCTCGGCGTCACCAGCAAGGCGGTCGTCAAACGGCGGCTGGCATACCTACAGCGGGCGACGATCCTTCCCCCCGAGTCCAGCCAGGGACCCGACCTACACCAGGACGACGGCCAGAAGCGCCGGCCGGCCGAGGTGGTTCGCCAGTCCCAGCCCTACATCGAGTACGCCGCCTTCTACCGGGCAACCGGTGAGGAGCGCGCCGCCCGCAGCGTGCTGTATGCAATGGGAAAGGCTCGACTGCCTGGACTGCCACGGCTCGTACGGATCCCCTACTTCGTGTACGGGCGGATGGTCGGATACGGGTACCGGCTGCACTGGGCCATGTACTGGCTGATCACGCTGTGGCTGCTCGCCGTGGCCGGGTTCACCGCGCTCCAAACCGACATCGCCCGCAATCCGGGGCCAGGCTTTCACGCCACCCGGGCCAGCTACTGCACTGCACAGCCCACGGCCGCCGGCGCCGCAACTCCAGATCGTGCCGGTCCTTCCAGCATCTCGGACGATCCCGACTCGAACGCCAGCCCGTACGCTCCGGTACCGGTGGAGACCGGATACCGCGGCTGCTACGTGCCGACCCTGTACGCGCTGGACCTCCTGCTCCCAGTCGTCGACCTCGGCCAGCAAAGCGCCTGGCGGCAACGGCCCACCTGGCTGCAATGGTCCACCGCCATCCTCGAACTCTGCGGCTGGGCACTGGCAACCGCCGCCGCCGCCAGCCTCGCCAACCTGCTGCGCCGATGACACCTCCGGACAGGCTCGGATCCGGGCCGGCTTACCCGGAACGCGTGGCGATACGTACGGATCCAGGTCCAGCACCGGGGCATGCCGGATGGCAACCTCCCTCGCTCTACCGGCCACTTCGCCGGACGGCACGACGTCCAGGTCCACCCGCCCCGCGACGCCGTCGACTCGCGCAAACCCGTGAACGCTGCCAGACCTGCACGTAGTCTGACCTGGGGCGACCAAGGACCGGAGCTCCCACAACGACGCCGGCGAACAGAAACAGCGCACCGTAGACCAGCGTCGGCCGAGCCCGGAGCGGTCAGCCTCGGAGAGGTGATCCAACTCATCGGATGTGGTACCCCACTTCCGGTTCGGTGACCATCACCGGCGGGTCGCCGAGCTTGCGCCGCAGCTTGAGGATCGTCATGCGGATGGCGTGGCTGAACGGGTCACCTATGTCGACGCCTGCTTCCGACCCGCCATACAATGAGGAGTCGATCTTCTCCCGCCAGGCGTTCATCGAACACACTGGACGTCAGGTCGGGTATGACGGATTCGCTCTTGTGGTCGCGCGCGGCGACTCCAAGCGCTGGAACGGGCTGACGCCGGAGCCAGTCAGACACCTCCACACCCGCGGTTACGGCGGGCGCCGAGCTGGTCGAGATGGTGGAGATGCCACCCGGCTCCCTGACCGCCGAGCGCACACCATGCTGGCGCCGAGGCGGGCCGGGTGAGCGTCCGGTCCACCGGGCGGGGTCGTTGTGGGGCCGATCGGCTGGATGGGATGTCTTGATCGGGGTCAGCGGGAGCACACTGAGCGGCGAGGGCGGGACCCCGGTCTGCGCGGTGACGATCGCGCACGCTGAGAGGAGCGGGCGATGGCACGCATCGCTCGACGTACACTTCACCGCCCCCACCACGAAAGTCCGTGAGGCGTTGGACACCGAGCCAGGCATTGCCGGGTGGTGGACCCCAACGGTCGAGTTCCCCGGCGGCACCGGGTCGGTGATGCGGCCCAGCTTCGCGCAGGCGCCCTACCCATTCACCCTCACCGTCGACGAGGCCAGCGACAAACAGGTCAAGTGGACCTCCTCCGCCGACTTCCCGCCACACTGGGTCGGCACCACCATCACCTGGACGATGACCCCGGCCGACGGCGGGACCCTGGTGCACTTCAGCCACGACGGCTGGGCCAACGACCAAGGTCCTTTCCCCAGCTCCGCGCTCACCCGGGGACTACTCATGGACAGCCTCAAGCAATACGTCGAGACCGGCACCGGCAAACCACTACCAGGCAGCGCCTAGCGAGCAGGACCTGTGGGCCCGGCCCACCAGAGCTTGCACGGAGCTGCCTCGTGGCGAGCCGCTGACTACCGGTCGGCGGCGATCAACGAGATGACGGTGAGCACGCCGATTAGGCTCAGCCCGGCGGCCAGCGCGGCCGGCAGCCACGGCCGGGTCAGTGGCCGCCCGCGTCGGATCGCGCTGTCCGCCTCGCGCCAGCGGACGTAGCTGGTCCCGGCGGCCAGCAAAGCCAGCCCGATCAGCGCCAGCCCGAGCAGCAACCGGTAGGGCCGGGGCCCAAGGTCGGGCAGCAGCTGGGCGACCGCAACTCCGGCGGCCAGCAGCGCCAGCGAGGTGCGGATCCAGGCCAGGAAGGTCCGCTCGTTGGCCAGCGTGAACCGGTAGTCCGGCTCGGCTTCGCCCTGCTCGCTCGGCTCGGTGTCCATCACGGCCGAGCCTAGCCTCCGCTGGCGATGTCGACGCCTTGGCTACCTGCTGATCCTGCTCCGCAACGCACGAACCGTGGGCCCTGGGTCCAGTTGCACAGCAGTGTTGACGGTGGGCATTCGAGCTAACAGGCTGACGATGGAAGTTGCCACAGCCCCATCGGCCACGTGAGGGGATCGCCCGTGAAGGTCAGATCGCTCCTT
>JAKEEW010000051.1 GCA_022616375.1 Sporichthyaceae bacterium | reverse complement strand
CCGAGAACCGGGACTTCGGCGCCGTCCACGTCGACGTGCACGCTGGTCGCAAGCTCGTCCGGATCGGCGAGGCGGATCTGCGCCTCGCCGTCGACGACCACCCAGCGGCTGAAAGGTCCGCGTGCTCGGATCGCCGCGACGGTCGGCTCGACCGGCAGCCAGCGCCCGTCCTCCTCGATCAGCAGCTGCAGGTATGGGAGCTCGACGCTGCATCGCACCAGCTGGGCCAACGCGGTGTCGGTGTCGGCAACGGCGATCTCGACCACCGGAACCGGCACCGGTGCGCCCTGGAGCAGCGCTGCGGCCATGCCCTCGATCCGGTAGCGAATGCCGTCCAGGCAACGGAGCAACGAGCCTAGGTAGAACGGCAGCTCGAACAGCCGCTCGCGCATCGGAAGGTTCAGGCAGCGCAGGATCGCGCTGTCGAGATCGCTGCCGAGCGGCTCCAACCGAGCCTCGAGCCGCAGGCCGGCAGCGGCGAGCAGCCGGTCGAGTTGCCGCACGCTGGGGGAGTGTCGGCCGCGCTCGTAGTCCGCGATGACCGAGCGAGCCACCCCGGCCCGGGCGCCGAGCTCCGCCTGACTCAGCATCGCTCGATACCTGGCCTGTTTGAGCAGTAGCGCGGTGTCCACGCGCCTAACGATGGGCGGTTGCACCGACAGTTCTCGGGTCAGCCGGCTCGGCCTGTGGACAACCCGGGGAGTCTCGGCTCGGAGCCGTCGGGAATCCCCGACCTATGTCGTCGATTCCCGACAGGTGAGCGGATGGAGGTGGGTCGAGCCGCCGCTCTAGCCGGCGGTGACGGTGGGGGCGAGCTCGGCGAGGCCGTGCAGTGCGGTCTGGAAGCAGTCCATCGGCGGGCGGACCAGTCCGGCGCCGACCTGGCCGGTGCCGGCGACCCGGCCGGCCATCCCGGTGTTGATCTGGGGCAGGATCCCGGTCCTGACCACCTTGGTGATGTCGATCCCGACCGGGGTGCCGCGGAACCCGAGCGCCGGGATCTGGAAGCGCGGGTGCTCGGCGAGCGTGATCTCGTACATCCGCAGGGTCGCGGCCAGCGCGTCCGCCGGGGTGCCGCCGACGAACTGCACGATTGCCGGGGCCGCGGCCATCGCGAATCCGCCGAGCCCGGCCGTCTCGGTGATGGAGGAGTCGCCGATGTCCGGGTTGGCGTCCGCCGGACCGTACGAGCCGAGGTAGAGCCCGTCGGGCACGGTCGCCGGTGCGGTGAACCATTGGTCGCCGGTCCCTGACACCTGGATCCCGACGTCGGTGCCGTTGCGGGCGATCGCCACCACCAGCGAGGAGCCGGGCACGCCGCGGCCGGCATCCATGGCCAGCTTGCACGCCGGCATCACCAGGTTGAGGAAGAAGTGGTCGTTGCCGCCGATGAACTTGGCCACCTCGGCGATGTCGGTGCTGGACGCGCCGACCTCGGCGATGGTCGGCATCAGGTCGCGCAGCAGCATCAGCGTGCCGGCCCGGTTGCGGTTGTGGCCCTCGTCGCCCATCTGGACCATCTGGCCGGTGATCGCGGTGATGTCCAACGGTCCGTGCTGGCGGATCGCGTCCCGCAGCGTCGGACCGAGCACGGTCGACATCCAGTCAAGCCGCTCGATCACCGCGGGCGCGTAGGCGCCGTACCGCAACACCTTGCCCAGGCCCTCGTTGAGCGAGCAGTACGCCCGCCGGCCACTCACCGGATCCTCCAGCACGAACATCCACATCGACGGGCTGACCACGCCCGCCATCGGGCCGACCGCGCCGTGGTGGTGGCAACTGTCCAACCAGATCCCGGCCCCGGCGGCCAGCTGGCGCTCGGCCTGCTCGGGCGCGCCGGACAGACCCTCGAACAGCATCGCGCCGATCAGCGCACCACGCAGCGGCCCAGACGCACGCGCCCAGTCGATCGGCGGGCCGGCGTGCAGGAAAGCGCCGTGCTCGAGCTGGAGCACTTCCCTGGCCGGAGCCACGTCGACCAGCTGAGCGGTGCTGGCCAGCACCCGGTCGATCGCGACCGCGTTGGCCTCGGCCCGGCGCTGGTCGGCCATGATCCGGGCGAGTGGACCTTCCAGGCCGGCCGCCGGGGGCTGCCAGTCCACCCGATGCACGGTCCCGGCCTGGGCAGCGACCGCGTCGGCGAGGAAATCGGCGCCGGCGGTGATTACGGTGGTTGGGCTCACTCGGCTGCTCCAAGAAGCGCGAGCGCGTGCCGGACTGCCTGGGCATGCGCGGCGAACACGTAGGCGCCGGCGTCGGTGAGTTTCTTGGCCTGGCTGTCCATGTCCTGCGGATCGGCCTGGGTGCCCACCAGCGCGACCACCACCGCGGGTGCGTCGTGCGGTGCCGCGGCCAGCGTCGCGGCCAGCTCGCCGGCGGGATCCGGGTGGCTGCCGTGCCCGAGCACCACATCCAGCAGGACCACGCCGACCCGCGGGTCGGCCAGGCCGGTGGCCAGCCGTTGGTTGCGCAGCGCCGGGTCGAGCATCGGGTGGGCCCGGCCGAGCGTAAACTGGTCCGCGCCGAAATCCACCACCAGGTGGCCGGACGCGCTCAGGTCGTCCACCGCGACCTCGCCCAGAGTCGCGCCGGCGATCGCGTGCGCCTCGGCCGCGAGCGTGCCGCCGCAGTACAGCCCGCGCAGCACGCCGGCCCTGGCCGGTCTGGCCCGTCCCGGTGTCCAGGTCGGCCAGACGGGCACCGTGACGCCGAGCTGATCGAGCAACCGCTCGGCCAGCGAGGTGAGATCACCGGATCCGGCTCCGAGCAGGCCGAGGACCACCGGCGTGGCCAGGCCGGCCACCTCCGCCTGCAGCTGTTGAGCGACCTGCGGGTCCGGCGGCTTGGAGATCACCGCGATCAGGTCGGTGGCCGGGTCTTCGTCCAGCTGGCGCAGCGCGGGCCGGGTCGAGCGGCCACCGACCGCGGCGGACAGGTCCCGGCCGCCCACGCCAACGCACTGGCTGATCCCGACGCCGGCCGCGTCCAGCAGGCACATCAGCTGCTGGGCGCCGGTACCGGAGGCGGCCACGATCCCGACCGGCCCTGGCCGGACCTCGTTGGCGAACCCGAGTCCGAGCCCGCCGACGTGGGCGGTGCCGCAGTCCGGGCCCATCACGAGCAGGCCGCGGCGGGTGGCCTCGTCCTTGAGCCGGTTCTCCAGCTCGACCGGAACGTTGTCGCTGAACACCAGAACCGACATGCCGGACTCGAGCGCATCCATCGCCTCGGTGAACGCGTGCGGCCCCGGCACCGAGATGAGCGCCAGCTCGGCATCGGGATGCTGCTGCGCGGCGGCAGACACGGTGTGCGGCGCGGCCGCCTCGGCCACCGGACCGGCCCCGGCCCGCCTACTCGGACCGGCGGAGAGCACGGTGTCCACCGCGGTCAGAGCCCGGTCAACCCCCGCCTGGTCGGCGGCCGCGATCGCCACCACCATGTCGTTGGGTCCGGCGCCGTCCGGCCGGTCGAAGCCGAGGTCCTGGATCAGGTCGAGGTTGAGCTCGGTGGCCATGGCGATCATGGCACTGGACACGCCGGGAACGGCCGCGACGGTACGACTTACCTGCATGAGCGCGACCGAGTCCCGATAGGCACCGCGACGGATCTCGACGTGCCGTGCCTGGCCTTCCTGGGGCACTAACCCTCCCGCTGGCCGAGCAGTGCTCGACCTGCAGCCAGGATGCCGCATGCCATGTCGTAACCGGAGCTGTGACCCACCGCCATCAGCCGCATGAGCACCGGGGACAGCGGACGTCGCCCGGACAGCGCGTTGAGCACGGCGGTCACCTCGGCCGCGGTGTGCCCGCGGGCGGCGTGGCCGAGCAGCGCGGCGGACAGCGTGGTGGTCCGCACCGGGGCCTCGATCAGGATCCGGCCGGCGATCCGGTCCCGGACGTGCGCCCGAGCCGCGGTCAGCGCCTGACCGGTCCGGGTCGGCTCGCGCGGCACGGCCAGGTGGTGCAGGCCGACCAGGAAGCCGGCCACCACATCGTCACCCGAAGGGGTCAGGCCCGGCCCGAGGCCGATCAGTGCCGACGCGGCATCCGCGGCCGAGTCCGGCTCGCGCATCCGCACCGCGGCCTCCAGCCGGCGTAGCCCGTCCGAGATCGCCCGGAGCAGCCGGTGCTGCTGCACCGCCAGCCGGGCGGTCAGCGCATCGAGCCCGCGAGCCAGCACATCGGAGGACAGCGGCGGGGCTGGTGGCGTGGGCCGCCACCACTGGGTGATCTCGATCCGCTTCCCGTCCAGGGTGAGCCCGCCGAGGCCGACCCAGGAGTCCGAGGTCAGCTCCTCGCCGACCGGCAGATCGCTCGCGGACGGCATCACCACGGCGCATGGCAACCGGACCGAACCGGGTGCCACCGCAGCCAACACGGTGATGTCACCGGTGGTCAGGTAGACCGCGGAGGGGAACGCGGCCAGCAACGTCAACGCACGGCGCGGCCCCTCTACCAGACCGCGAATCGCGGTGCTCGCCGCGCCGGATACAGCGACCCCCCCGACGGGTGCGCTGCGGGTGAGGACCGCGGTCACGCCAGACCTCCCGCGCCAATGATGGCAAAGATCTACCAATCCGACTGTAGGGACGCTAACTAGACGAGTACCGTCACCACATGGGGAAAGTTGCCAACGATGGTGCCAGCAGTTCGCCGGTGTTGCCAGAGGGGGGTCCCCTAGCTGCACCGCCCGCCGGGTGGCCGATTGGCGGCCAGGCCGTGCTCGGATACGGGCTTACCGTGGCCGAAGTGCTCGAATCGTCCTCCCTGGCCGGCTCGTCGCTGCTGGCCGGCAAGGAGGGGTTGGGCCGGCTGGTGCAGCGGCTCAACGTGATGGAAGTGCCCGACATCCTGCCCTGGGTGAAGCCTCACGAGCTGCTGCTCACCACCGGCTACCCGCTTCGCAACAACCCTGAGCAGCTGGTCGCGCTGCTCGCCGAGCTGGATGCCCGCGGGTTAGCCGCGGTCGCGGTCAAGCTCGGCCGCTACCTGGACGAGCTGCCCCCGGCGATGCTGACCGCCGCCGACGAGCTCGGCATCCCGCTGATCCAGCTGCCCGACCACGTCAGCTTCGACGACGTGATCAACCAGGTGCTCACCGACATCCTGAACCGGCAGGCGGCGCTGCTGGCCAGGACCGAGCAGGTGCACCACGCACTGGTCCAGATCGTGCTGGACGGGGGCGGGCTGCAGGAGGTTACCGACGAGCTGGTCCGGCTGCTCGGCGGCCCGGTGTGCGTGACCGATCCGGGCGGCCGGGTGCTGGCGGCGTCCGGGCAGGTGCCGGCGAACCTGGCCGCGTTGCTGCACGGGCGGGCCGGGCTGCGCCGCTACGGCGACGTGGAGACCGCGGTCGTGCGGATCGTGGCCGGCTCGCTCGACCACGGCCGGATCGTGGCGGTGCCCGGTGACCGCGAGCTGACCAGCCAGGACGTGCAGATCCTGGAGCGTGCCGCGACGGTGGCCGCGCTGGTGATCACCAAGCAGCTGGCGGTGGCCGCGGTGGAGGGCCGCTACCAGGGCGACTTCCTGCGCGACATCCTGTCCGGGCGCGGTGGCCCAGGCGAGTCGGTGCTGGCCCACGCGGTCTCGCTGGGCTGGGACATCGACCGGTCGCTTGCGGTGCTCGTCGTCGAGCTGGACGAGCTCAGCGCGCCCGGCACCGGATCGGCCAGGGCGGGTGAGCTGCGGCGTGCGCAGGAACGGTTGGCCGGGGCCTGGGGGGCGGCGTTACGGGCCAGGGACCCGCGGACCGCGGTGGTCGGATACAGCCTGGAGGTCGTCGCCCTGGTCGACGGCTCGGCCGACCCGGTCGAGGCGGCCCGCCAGCTGGCCGCCACGGTCACCGCGGACCTGACCGCGTCCAAGCACTCGTTCAGCGTCGGGGTGAGCCGGGTAGTCGGCAACGTGGCCGCGCTGCCGGGCGCGTACGAGCAGTCCCGACAGGCCTTGCGGGTGGGACGCCGGATGCATGGGCGCCAGGTGGTTGCGGGCTTCGACGAGCTCGGCGTCTACCGGCTGCTCTCCCTGGTGCCGGATGGCGACGAGCTGCACTCGTTCGTGCGCGAGACGCTCGGCCCGCTGGCCGACGGCGACGACGCGGAGAGCCGGGACCTGCGCCGGACCCTGCAGGTCCTGCTGGACACGAATCTGAACGTGGCCGAGACCGCCCGGGTGCTGCACTACCACTACAACACGCTGCGCTACCGGATCGGCAAGCTGGAGCGGATGCTCGGACCGTTCACCGCGGATCCACACCTTCGGCTCAACCTCGCCCTGGCGCTGCAGGTCATCCAGATGCGCGGGATCTAGGCTCGGTCCGCCAGCGGGGAGCCGCCGGCGATGCCTGGAGATCGACAACCGGCAGGCGGATTTCCTGTCATCCCTCGACAATGCCGGGCCATCCCGGTCGCCCTACGGTGCGCTCAGCCTGCCTATTACCGCGGCGCGCTGCCTGCCTCGCGGAGCTGGGCAGTACTGGCCTAAGGAGCGTTCATGGCCTTCGGTTGGAAGCTGTACGGCGGGGACGGGCGGACCCCGCCACCCGGTGAGGTAGTCAAGCCGGACGAGCGGTTGACCTGGCCGCGCACGGTCGGTATCGGCGCCCAGCACGTGGTCGCGATGTTCGGCGCGACGTTCGTCTTCCCGCTGGTGATGGGGCTCGACCCGAACGTCGCGATCATGATGTCCGGCGTTGCCACGATCCTGTTCCTGCTCATTACCAACGGCAAGGTGCCCAGCTACCTGGGCACCAGCGCCTCCTTCGTCGGTGGTGTGTTCGCGATCCGAGCCGCGTCCGATTCGGATGCGCTAGTCACCGGCGCCATCCTGGTCGCCGGCCTGGTGCTGGCCGCCGCCGGTCTGATCATCCACCGGCTCGGGCCCGACGTGCTGCACCGGGTCTTCCCGCCGGCCGTGACCGGTGCGGTAGTCATGCTCATCGGGTTTGGCTTGGCGTTCGTCGTCCAGGACTTCTACTGGTGGGTGGACCACTGGGTGGCGCTGGCCACGATGTTCGCGGTGTTCCTGATGACTGTGATGCTGCGTGGGTTCTGGGCCCGGATCGCGATCCTGCTCGGGTTGGTGTTCGGTTTCGTGCTGTCCTGGGTGCTGGACAAGACCGCGGGCGCGCTGACGGTCACCAACCCGGCGACGGGTGAGGCGGTCACCGGAGACCGGGTCAACTTCGACGCGGTAGAGGCCGCGAAGTGGTTCGACCTGCCCAACTTCCACGGCCCCGAGTTCAAGTGGTCGGCCATCATCCTGGTGCTGCCCGCGGTGATCGCGCTGATCGCAGAGAACACCGGGCACGTCAAGGCGGTCGGTGAGATCACCCAGACCGACCTCGACGATCAGGTCGGTCGGGCCATCTTCGCCGACGGTGTCGGCACCGCGGTGGCCACCGGTGTCGGCGGCTCGCCGACCACCACCTACGCCGAGAACATCGGGGTGATGGCGGCGACCAGGGTGTACTCGACCGCGGCGTACTACGTCGCCGGCGTGGTCGCGATCCTGTTCGGCCTGTGTCCGAAGTTCGGCGAACTGGTCAGCGCCACCCCGGACGGGGTGCTCGGCGGCGTGACCGTGGTGCTGTACGGCATGACCGGACTGCTCGGTGCCAAGATCTGGAGCGAGAACGGGTGGACTTCGCCAACCCGATCAATATGGTTCCGATCGCCGCTGGCATCATCCTGGCCATCGGCCCCGTCGCGCACAAGATCAGCGACGACTTCGAGCTGTCCGGCATCGCGTTCGGCACCATCGTCGTGCTGGTCGGGTGGCATCTACTGCGCTGGCTGGCGCCAGAGCACATGAAGGCCGACCTGGCCCGCGAACGACCACCAGCCGGGACCTGGCGGGACTCGGCGGCCAAGGAACCCGAGCCGACCGGCTAGGCCAACGGTGAGTGGTTCCGGCGCAGGGATGGCTCAATCGGCCACCCTGCGCCGGACCATTTCCTCTTCAGCTTGGTCAGGAGAGGATGTGCGGGTGAAACCACCGCCATTCCGTTACCACGCGCCGCGCTCGGTCGAGGAGGCGCTGGCCGTCCTCGCCGAGGTCGGCACGGACGGGAAGGTGCTGGCCGGGGGGCAGAGCCTGATCCCGATCCTCAACATGCGGCTGGCCGCACCCAAGCACCTGATCGACATCAACCGGATCACCGAGCTGGACCAGCTCGCCGCCGACCCGTCCGGGGTTCGGGTCGGCGCGCTGGTCCGGCACGCCAGGCTGGAGCGGGACAAGGACGCGTTCGCGGTGCTCCCGCTGCTGCACCAGGCGCTGCGGCTGGTCGCCCATCCGGTGATCCGCAACCGCGGCACCGTGGTCGGCAGCCTGGTGCACGCCGACCCGGCCGGCGAGCTGACCGCGGTGCTCGCACTGCTCGGTGGCAGCGTGGCGCTGCGCCGGTACGGCGGCACCTCCCGCACGGTGGCCGCCACGGACTTCTTCGTCGGCCCGCTCGAGTCCGACATCCGACCCGGCGAGCTGGCCACCGAGGCCTACTTCCCGGTGCCGGCCGGCCGCACCGGGCTGGCCATCAAGGAGCTGGCCCGCCGGCACGGCGACTACGCGATGTGCGGGGTGGCCGCTGCGGTCACCCTGGACGAGACCGAGGCGATCGGCTCGGCCATGGCGGCCTACTTCGCGGTCGGGGCGACCCCGATCGTGCTCGACCTGACCGAATCGCTGGCCGGCCAGCCAATCGGTCGGGCCGACTGGGCCGCGGCCGGCCAGCGGGCCAAGGAGCAGATCCGCGCCGAGGACGACCTGCACGCGACCGCCGAATACCGCGAGCATCTGGTCGGCGTGCTCACCGCGCGGGCGGTCCGGATCGCCGCCCGGCGAGCCAAGGGGGTACAGGCGGCGTGAGCGAGCGAAGCGAGCGAAGCGACTACCAGCAGCACGGTGAGGTCACGCTGACCGTGAACGGCGCGCCCCGTCGGGCCACCGTGCCGGTGCGCCGGTTGCTGTCCGACTTCCTGCGCCACGACCTGGGCCTGACCGGTACCCACGTCGGCTGCGAGCACGGCGTGTGCGGCTGCTGCACGGTCCTGCTGGACGGCGCACCGGTGCGGTCCTGCCTGCTGCTCGCGGTCACCGTGGCCGGCCACGAGGTCACGACCGTGGAAGGGCTGACCGACCCGGACGGCACCCTGCATCCGGTGCAGCAGGCATTCGTGGAGTGCCACGGGCTGCAGTGCGGCTTCTGCACGCCCGGCTTCCTGACCACCACCGCGGCGTTCCTGGCCGAGCGGCCCGACCCGGACGAGAAGGAGATCGTCGAGGCGATCTCGGGCAACCTGTGCCGTTGCACCGGCTACCAGAACATCGTGAAGTCGGTGCGCCGGGCAGCCGAGCTGCTGGCCGACCGGGCCGACCAGATCTCCCCGGCCGGACTGGCACAGCCATGACGACCCGGCTGTTCGGCGCCCCGATCCAGCGCAAGGAGGATCCGCGGCTGGTCACCGGCAACGGCCGCTACCTGGACGACCTCACCGGGGACGCGCTGGCCGCGGCGTTCGTGCGGAGCCCGCACGCGCATGCCCGGATCGTGGACATCGACGTCACCGACGCGCTCGCGGTGGACGGTGTGCTGGCCATCTATACCTACGAGGATCTGGACGGCCGGGTCGCCGAGCCGCTGCCGCTGCTGATCCCGCATCCCGGCCTGACCCACCCGAAGACCGCGTACCCGCTTGCCAAGGAGCTGGTCCACCACGTCGGCGAGGCGGTCGCGATGGTGGTCGCCACCGACCGGTACCTGGCCGAGGACGCGGCCGAGCTGATCCGGGTCGACTACGACCCGCTGCCCGCGGTGATCGGGGTGGCCGCGGCCAAGCGGGCCGAGCGGCTGGTGCACCCGGACGTGCCGGGCAACGTGGCCGGACACGTGGTGCAGGAGCGCGGCGACGCCCGCGAGGAGATCATCGCGGCGCCGCACACGTTGCTGCTAAGCCTGTCGGTCGAGCGGTCCGCGTCGATGCCGCTCGAGGGTCGCGGGGTAGTAGCGCGCGAGGACCCAGGCGGGATCCTGCGGATCTACACCTCGACCCAGGCCTCGACCAGCGTGCGTGCTGCCTTGGCCGCCAAGCTCGACCTGCCGCTGGACCGGGTCGAGGTGGTCGCCCCGGACGTCGGCGGCGGTTTCGGCGTGAAGATCGTGCACCCGTGGCCGGAAGAGGTACTGGTGCCGTGGGCGGCCCGCCGGCTCGGCCGGGCGGTCGGCTGGACCGAGGACCGGCGCGAGCACTTCGTGTCCAGCGCGCACGAGCGCGAGCAGGAGCACCTGGTCAACGTAGGGTTCGACGCCGACGGCCGGATCCTCGGGCTCGACGTGCAGGTCTGGCACGACAACGGGGCCTACATCCCGTACGGCCTGATCGTGCCGATCATCACCACCACCCAGCTGCTCGGGCCGTACAAACCCAGGGCCTACCGGGCCGAGTTCTGGTCGCTGTACACCAGCACGGTCATCGTCACCCCGTACCGTGGGGCCGGCCGGCCGCAGGGTGCTTTCGCGATGGAGCGCACCATGGACGCGATCGCGGACTACCTGGGGCTGGACCGGGCCGAGGTACGGGCCCGCAACTTCATCCAGCCCGACGAGATGCCCTACGAGCAGGGCCTGACGTTCCAGGACGGGCGGCCGCTGACCTACGACTCGGGCGACTACCCGGCGCTGCTGGAGAAGCTGAAGAAGCTGATCGGCTGGGACGAGTTCGAGACGTTCCGGGCGCAGGCCAGGGCGCAGGGCCGCAAGGTCGGGATCGGCATCGGCTGCTATGTCGAGGGCACCGGGGTCGGGCCGTACGAGGGCGGGCACGTGCTGGTCGAGCCGAGCGGCCGGGTCCGGGTCGCGACCGGGCTGACCAGCCAGGGCCAGGGGCATCAGACCGCGTTCGCGCAGATCGTGGCCGACGAGCTCGGGGTGCCGTTCGACAGTGTCGAGGTGGTCACCGGCGACACCCGCAGGTTCCGCTACTCGATCGGCACGTTCGCCTCCCGGGCCGCGGTGATGTCAGGCAACGCGGTGGCGCTGGCCGCCCGCGCGGTGAAGGACAAGGCGCTACGGATCGCCGGGGACGCACTGGAGGTCGATCCGGCGGACCTGGAGATCGTCGACGGGGTGGTCAGGGTGAAGGGTGACCCGCAGGCCTCGATCGAGCTGAAGACCGTGGCAGTGCTGGCCAACCCGCTGCGGTACGCGTTCGACGAGGCCGCGCAAGTGGCTACCCAGTTCGCCAAGGGCGACATCAGCAAGCCGCCGATCGGCGAGGACGACGAGCCGGGCCTGGAGGCGACCGACTACTACTCGCCGCTGCGTTCCACGTTCGCGGCCGGGATGCACGCCGCGATCGTCGAGACCGATCCACAGACCGCGGATATCCGGGTGCTGCGCTACGCCGTGGTGCACGACTGCGGCAACGTGGTGAACCCGCGCATCCTGGAGGGTCAGATCCACGGCGGGGTGGCCCAGGGAGTCGGCGGGGCGCTGTACGAGCGGATGGCCTACGACGCCAGCGGGCAGCTGCTCAACGCCTCGTTCATGGACTTCCTGATGCCCTACGCCACCGAGGTTCCCCGGGTCGAGATCGACCACATGGAGACGCCGTCCCCGCTGAACCCGCTGGGGATCAAGGGCGCCGGCGAGGCCGGGGTGATTCCCGGCATGGCCGTGTTCGCGTCCGCGATCGAGGATGCCGAGGGGTTCGTGCTGAGCCGGATGCCGATCTCGCCGAGCGAGCTGTATCACCTGCGGGTCAGGCACGCGCGCGGCAAGGTTGTGTCGCTGCGCCGGGCCGAGGTCGGCAATCCTGAGGAGAGCGCATGAAGGTTACCGGTACCGCAACCCTGTCCGCCCCGCGCGAGCACGTGTGGGCGGCGCTGCGCGACCCGGCCGTGCTGGTCCGGACCATCCCGGGCTGCGAGCAGCTGGTCGCGATCGGACCTGACGAGTACCGGATGACGGTCAGCGCCGGAGTCGCCGCGATCAAGGGCCAGTACCAGGGCACGGTGCTGCTCACCGATCTGGACGAGCCGGGCTCGTTCATCATGCGGGCCAGGGGCGCCGGTGGTCCCGGCATGGTGGACGCCACCGTCCAGGTCCGGCTGGACGCCGAGGGACCGGACCAGACGCTGCTCAGTTACGACGCCGACGCGGTGGTCGGGGGCATGATCGGCGGGGTCGGGCATCGGGTGCTCACGGGGGTGTCCAAGCGGATGGCCGGCGAGTTCTTCACCGCGGTCAACGACGTGCTCACCGGTCGGGCGCCGCAACCGGCCGTGGTCCCGAGCGGTGCCGGGGTTCCCGGCGGGCTGCCGGCCGGCGCCGGGCCAGGGTACGGGCTGGCCGGCGGCACCGAGCCGGCCGCGGCTGGGGTGGGCGCCGGGCCGGTTCCGGTCGGGGCGGTGTTCACCGCGCCAGGCGCGGCCGAGCGGACCTCCGGCGGGCTGGGCTGGTCGCTGGTGCTGGCCGCGGTGATCGGCGCGTTGATCGCGTTGACTGGCGTGCTGGTCGGGTGGACGCTGGCCAGATGAGGGCATTCACCGCAGCGGCGATCCAGACCGCGGCCCGTCCCGGTCCGCTCACCCCGGCGTCGATCAAGGCGAACGTGGACAACGCGGTCGGTTGGATCGAGCGCTGCGTGGCCAGTAGCGGTGCCGAGCTGGTAGTGCTGCCGGAGAGTGCGACCACCGGCTTCGACCCGGCGGTGCCGCCGCAGACCTTGCACGGACTGGTCGACGAGGTTCCCGGTGCGCTGACCGAGCCGGTCCAGCAGGTGGCTCGCGAGCTGGGGGTGCACGTGTGCCTTGGCACCTACGAGCGCGGCCCGGCACCGGGCGTGGTCTACAACGCGGCGGTGCTGATCGGCCCGGACGGCGAGGTGCTCGGCAACTACCGCAAGACGCATCTCTACACCGGTGAGGACGCGGCCCACGGTGGCTGGGTCACCCCCGGCGACTCGGTGACCGTGGTGGACACCGAGCTGGCCAGGATCGGCATGTTCATCTGCTTCGACGGCGACTACCCGGAGCTGGCCAGGATCCAGGCGGTACACGGCGCCGAGGTGCTGCTGCGCCCGTCGGCGCTGCTTCGCTCCGCGGACATCTGGGAGCTGACCACCAGGGCGCGGGCCTACGACAATCACGTCTACGTGGTTGCCGCCAACGCGGTCGGCACCGATCCGGCCGGCGTGCTGTACTTCGGCAACTCACTCATCGTGACCCCGATCGCCGAGGTCGTGGCGCGGGCCACCACGCACGAGGGCTGGGTCGCGGCCCGGCTCGACCCGGCCACCGCGATGGGCGCGATGAGCCCCGGCTCCAGCCAGCCGCAGCGGTTCGACCACCTGGCCGACCGCAACGTCGAGCTCTACCACCGGTATCGGGACGAGCTAACCCGGCAAGCCAGGTCGCCGTTGCGCCCATAATGTGCGCGTGACGGTCATCGTCGGGGTGGACGGTGCCGGCCGGACCCATCGTCTCGACGAGCTGGCGACCGCCGCGCCCGGGAAAAGTGTGCGAGTCTCCGCCGCGGTGCCGACCGCGGAGCTGGTCGCGAGGCTGGAGTCGGCCGCGGCCGGGTCGCTGGTGCTGGTCGACGACGCGCACCGGCTGGACGCCGAGAGGTTACGGATCCTGGTGGCGGCGGCCCGCGCCGGCCAGCCGATGGCAATCGCCCGTCGGCCCACCCTGGCCACACCCGAGCTGGCCGAGCTTGACGAGGCAGTCGCCCGCAGCGGATCGGTCGAGCAGCTGGTCCCGCTGGACGCGGCCGCGGTAGCCGGGCTGGTGCGCACCGTGCTCGGCAAACCGGGCTCGGCCGAGGTCGTCGATGCGGTGCTGACCGGATCGGCCGGGCTGCCGGCGATCGCGGCGGCGATTGCCACCGCGGTAGCGGTGGGTCCGGCCAGCCCGGTGTCGCAGGTCCTGGTGGCCAGGATCCAGCGCCGGTTGGCGATGGTGGACCCGGCGGTCGGCCGGCTGGCCAGGGTGCAGGCGCTGCGGTTGGAGCTGACCGACGACGTGCTGGCCGCGGCGGCCGGCCTGACCGTGGCAGAGCTGGCCGCCCATCAGCGCGAGCTGCGCGACGCCGGCCTGCTGGTGCCCGGTGGCGAGCAGCTGGTGCCCGCGGTGGCCGAGGCGATTCTGGCCGAGCTGCCGCCGGCCGAACGCCGGCGTACCCACGACGCGGTGGCCAACGCGCTCCTCGCCGGCGGTGCGGATTCACTGGTCGCGGCGGAACAGCTGCGCGCGGCCGGAGCCCGCACCGCGGTGGCCGGGCAGCTCTACCGGGCGGCCGGTGCCACGGTGCGGTTCATCGACCCGGAGGCCGCGCTGGCCTGGTTCGAGGACGCGGTCGACGCCGGCGCCGACCCGGTCGACCTGCTGGCCGACCGGGCCGAGGCGGCCGCGCTGGCCGGGATGCGGGTCGAGCTGGACGGACCCGCGCGTGGCGGGGCCGACCTGGCCCGGCTGGCGCTGGTCGCGGGCGCGGTAGCCGCACACGACGGCCGGGCCGACCGGGCCAGCCAGGAGCTGCTCGACGCCGGTCCACCGGGTCCGCTGCTTGCCGTGCCCGCGCTGGTCGGGACCGGCCGGGCCGAGCAGGCCGGCGCGATCGTCGGGAAGGGCACCGATCCGGACGCAGGTCCGCTGGCCCTGCGCCGGCTCGCCGGGGCGGTGCTCGCCGGGCTCGATCCGGTAGCAGCCGTGCCGCTGCTGATCGAGGCGGTCGATGCGGCCGAGCACGGTCCGCCCGCGGTCGTGCTGCCGGACACCGCGCACGCCCTCGGCGCGGTCATTGCGGTGACCGCAGGCGACGCCAGCACCGCGGAGCACTTGCTGACTCGTGCGCTGGCCACCGGCGCCGGCGGTCCCGCCGGCGCCGACCGGCACCGCCTGCTGCTGGCCTGGGTGCGGATGCGCGCCGGCCGCTACGACACCGCACAGGCCGAACTGCGCCGGGTGGCCGGCCAACCGCTGTCCGGCCGGGACCGGATCCTCGCGGCCGCGATCGCCGCCGGTATCGCCAGGCGGTCCGGCGACATCGCCCGGCTGCGCGACACCTGGTCCGGGGTGGAACAGGTGCTGGCCCGGCGCACGGTCGAGCTGTTCCAGCTCGAAGCGGTCGAGGAGCTGGTGGTCGCGGCCGCCAGGTTGCGGCAGCGGCAGCGGATCGCACCGGTGCTCGACCAGCTCGCCGCGATCGTGGACCAGCTCGGCCGGCCGCCGGCCTGGTCGGTGACGCTGGGCTGGGTCACGTTCGCGGTCGCGCTGGCCGGCGCCGACGACACCGCTGCAGTCAACGAACCCGCGATCGCGGCGGCCAGCGAGCTCGCCCAGCTAGCCGGACTCGAGGCCGCCGGTGCCAGGCAACAGGCGCAATGCCAGGCGGCCGGATGCTGGGTCGAGGTGTTGCGCGGTCACATCGACGCGGATGCGGTGCTCGCCGCGACCGAGGCGCTGCTGGCCGCACAGTTGCCGTGGGAGGCATCCCGGCTGGCCGGGCAGGCCGCGATCCGGACCGCGGACCCCGCGACGGCCCGCCGGCTGCTGGAGCGCGCCCGCGAGCTGTCCGTGGCCGAGCCGATGCCGGACGCGCGCGCCGAGATCGCCGCGGCCGGACTGTCCGAGCGCGAGGTCGAGGTGGCGAAACTGGTGCTGGCCGGCCGCACCCACAAGGAGATCGGAGCGCAGCTCTACATCGCCCCGAAGACGGTGGAACACCACGTCGCCCGGATCCGGACCAAGCTCGGAGCGGGCAGCCGCGCCGAGTTCGTGGCCGCGCTGCGCGCCGCACTGGCTGCGGATCAACCCGGTGAACTGTGAATTCGGCCCGGCGCCCGGGTTGGAACCGCACAATGAAAACATGTTCCGGGGATCTAGCTTTGCAACCCCTAATGCTGTCTCATAAGCATGGGGGTCGCCCCGATGATGAGGGGCATTGGCCAGTCGCACGCTTAGCACGTGCCCGGCCACCCCGGACGGGCAAATGCCAAGGAGGGCCGAGCAATGCCAGTTGACGTCGTTGACAAGCTGGAAGACCTCATCAAGGACATCCTGGGGAACCGGGACGCAGCTCAGCAGTACGCCCAGGACCCGTACGGGACCCTGGTTGCGCAGGGCATCACCGAGGGCGACCTCGAGGGCCTGAACATGCAGCAGATCGTGGCCGACAGCTGCCAGGGTCTGGACCTGCCGGACGGCGCGCGCAGCGCCGTGCAGAGCTACACCGGCGGTGGCGGCGGCCCGAGCGGGTATGCCCCGCCTCCGGCCGGACCGGCAACCGGTGTCGAGCAGGTCATGCAGCACCTGAACTACGTCACCTACGTCGCGTACGAGGGTGACGAGACGATCATCGGGGAGATCACCAACATCGACCAGTCGCAGAACGTCAACGTCGAGGGAGAGGTTCACGGCAGCGTGAACGTCGACTCGCACGACGTCAACGCGAACGCGACCGGCGACGGATCCGCGGCTTCCGGCTTCGGCCCGGCGACCGCCGGCGACGAGAACGTCGTCAACACCGGTTTGAACCTGGGCAACATGAACACCGGCGACGATGCGGTGCAGGTCCAGGCGGTCGGCAGCGACGTGGGCCCGATCAACACCGGTGAGTTCACCGGCATCCAGGCCGACGGCCCGATCAACGCTCCCGGCGCCGTGATGAGCTTCGGCGAGGGCGACGCCGTCAACCAGATCGGCAACGTGGTAGGCCCGGGTGGCGCGCTCTCGGGTACCGGCGACGCGACCGGCCACTACGAGGACAACGACATCACCGAGCAGACCCAGATCCAGGCCGTGGGCTCCAACGTCGCGGTCGAGCAGGGCCCGGGCGACCAGCACGCACAGCAGGACGAGGGGTTCGACCTCGAGGACCTGCGCGCCGAGCCGGTCCGGCTGCTCGAGCGCGAGGGCGGCGACGAGGGCGGCGACGAGGCGCCGGAGACGCTCGAGGCGCTCTGATCTGATCCGATCTCCGCACCGAACGATGCCAGCGGGCTCGGAAGACCACCACACGGTCTTCGGGGCCCGCTGGCACGAGAGAGAGCTACGAACGGGAGAGCACGCCGTGACCGCGTCAGCTGAGGCCGCAACCGCAACGATCGGGCCGCGGGTGGCCGAGATCGTCGACCTGGGTCTGCGGGCGTGCACCGCCTACGGCCGGCGCGATCTGGCCGACCGGCTGCAGGCCGTGAAGCGTACGCTGGCCGATCCGGCCATCCATATCGTGGTCGCGGGGGACTTCAAGCAGGGCAAGAGCTCGCTGGTCAACTCGCTGCTCGGGATCACGGTCTGCCCGGTGGACGACGACATCGCCACCGCGGTGCCGACCTACCTGCGCTACGGCCCGGAGTTCAAGGCCGAGCTGCTGCGCGAGGGCGACCCGCCGCGGCGCGACCCGATCGACGTCGCAGATATACGTAAGTATGTGGTCGAGCCGGGCCGCGCCGCCGGTTCTGATCACGGTTCCGAGGCCGGGCCGAACGGCGACCGGCCGGCCGGCGTGATCGTCCAGGTGCCCCGCAAGATCCTCGAGTCCGGCCTGGTGATCGTGGACACCCCCGGGGTCGGCGGACTCAACTCGGCGCACGCCGCGGCCAGCCTGGCCGCGATCTCGATGGCCGACGCGGTGCTGTTCGTCACCGACGCGTCCCAGGAGCTGACCAGCGCGGAGTTCGAGTTCCTCCGGCGGGCCAGGGAGATGTGCGAGACGGTGGTCTGCGTCATCACCAAGAGCGACTTCTACCCGGCTTGGCGGACCATCCGCGACCTGGATGTGCGGCACCTGCAGAGCTTCCCCGGCATCCAAGTGGTCGCGGTGTCCTCGGCGCTGCGCGCCCGGGCGATCCAGGCCAACGACCAGGCGCTCAACACCGAGTCCGGGTTCGCCGACCTGGTGTCGTTCGTGAGCAGCCGGGTCGCCGGCGGCGCGGTCAACCGGCTGGCGGCGAACGCGGCCGCGGAGGTGGCCGCAATCTGCGACCAGATCGCGACCCAGTTCGAAGCGGAGCGGACCGTGCTGGCCGACCCGACTCGGGGCAAGCAGGTGATCGACGACCTGACCGAGGTGAAGACGAAGGTCGAGGCGCTGCGCAGCGCGGCCGCCCGGTGGAGCCAGACCCTCAACGACGGCATTGCCGACCTGAACTCCGACGTCGACCACGACCTGCGGGCCCGGATCCGCGATGTGGTCAATGCCGGCGACGAGCTGGTCGACGAGTACGACCCGGCCGACGTGTGGCACGAGGTCGAAGGCTGGCTGGAGAGCCGGGTGGCCGAGGAGCTGGTCGCGAACTACGCGTTCCTGCGGTTCAAGGCGGACGAGCTCAGCGAGGAGGTCTACCAGCACTTTCAGGCCGCGTCCAGCGAGGTGTTCGACCGGCTCACCGTCTACAACCCGACCGAGCTGCTCAACCGGGCCGAGGTCGACAACAAGATCGACCTGGAGAAGATGAGCGTAAGCAAGCAGGCGATGACCGCGCTCAAGGGCTCCTACATGGGAATCCTGATGTTCACCATGCTGGGCAGCATGGCCGGCCTGGCGCTCGGCCCGCTCGCGGTGGGAATCGGCCTGGTGATGGGCGTGGGCAGCCTGCGCACCGAGAAGAAACGGCAGCTGCTGAGCCGGCGCAGCCAGGCCAAGAACGCGATCCGGCGGTATTGCGACGAGGTAAGCTTCCGGGTCGGCAAGGACTCCAGGGATACCCTGCGCCGGATCCAGCGCGAGCTACGCGACCACTACAGCACGCGCGCCGAGGAGCTCAACCGGTCCTGCTCGCAGGCGCTGTCGGCCGCGCAGGAAGCGGCCAACCGCACCACCGGTGAGGCGCAGAAGCGGCTGAAGGATCTCGATGCCGAGCTCGCCAGGCTCCGCCAGCTCCGCGGCATGGCCTTGGCGGTGACCGGATGACGTTGATCGAGCGGACTCGGGCAGTCCTCGCACGTGCGGTCGAGCTCTACCGCGGCACCGAGCACGAGCGCCGCCTGCAGGAGGTGCGCGACCGGCTGGACAAGCCGCTGCGGGTGGCGGTCGCCGGACGGATCAAGGCCGGCAAGTCCACCTTGCTCAACGCGCTGGTGGGGGAGCGGCTGGCGCCGACCGACGCCGGCGAGTGCACCCGGATCGTCACCTGGTACCGGGACGGTCACACCTACCAGGTGCTGGCCAACCAGCGCGACGGCCAGCAGCGGCAGCTGCGGTTCAGCCGGGACGCCGGCACCATCGAGATCGACCTGGGCGGCCTGACCACCGACGACATCCACGCCCTCGAGGTCACCTGGCCGTCGCAGGCGCTGCGCACCGCCACCCTGGTCGACACCCCGGGCATCGGGTCGCTGTCCGAACACGTGGCCAAGCGCACCTGGGACATGTTCGCCGCCGAGGAGCAGGAGACCCCGGCGGACGCGGTTCTCTACCTGATGCGCCACTTGCACTCGCAGGACCTGGACTTCCTGCGCGCGTTCCACGACACCGAGGTGTCCCGGCCCAACCCGGTCAACGCGATCGGGATCCTGTCCAGGGCGGACGAGATCGGCGCCGGCCGGCTGGACGCGATGGCGTCGGCCCGGAAGATCGCGACCCGGCTGGCCACGGATGACAAGGTGCGCCGAGTGGTGCAGACCGTGGTTCCGGTCGCCGGGCTACTGGCCGAGACCGCGGTCACGCTGACCGAGGAGGAGGTCCGCCAGCTGCGGACGATCGGGGACCGGACCCCGCGCGAGGTGGAGGCGCTGCTGCTGTCCGCCGACCGGTTCGTCAACCTGATGCCCGAGCTCGGGCTGACCTCGATCGAGCGGCAGGGGTTGCTCAACCGGTTCGGCCTGTTCGGGGTGCGGCTCGGCTCCACCTTGCTGCGCCGCGGTGCGGTGTCCACGGCCACCGACCTGGCCAAGGTGCTGGCCGAGCGCAGCGGCCTCACCGACCTGCGCGAGGTGCTCGGCTCGCTGTTCTTCGAGCGCCGGGACGTGCTCAAGAGCCGGTCCGCGCTGCTTGCCGTCGACGCGCTTACCCGGTCCGAGCCGGTGGCCGGCAGCCAGGCGGTCGCGGCCGAGATCGAAGAGATCATCGCGTCCGCGCACCCGTTCAACGAGCTGCGGGTGCTGTCCTCGGTGCGGGCCGGCTGGGTCACCGGCAAACCCGATGTGGTCGAAGAGCTGGAGCACCTGATCGGTGGCACCGGGGCGGCCACTCATCTGCGGTTGCGGCTGCCGGTGGACGCCGAGCCCGATGTGCTCGCGGCGGCCGCGAACGGTGCGCTGGCCCGCTGGCAGCAACGCGCCGAGAATCCGCTGACCAGCCACGAGCTGCAGATGGCGGCCCGGGTCGCGGTGCGTTCCTGCGAGGGCATGCTGGCCGAGCTTCGGGCCTCGGTACGGTAGCCGGCGATGTATGCACTCGGAATCGACCTCGGCACCACGTTCACCGCGGCCGCGGTTTGGCGGGACGGCCGGGCTGAGATCGCCACGCTGGGCGGCCGCACCGCCGCCATTCCCTCCGTCGTGCTGCTGCGCGACGACGAGACTCTGCTGACCGGCGAGACGGCCAACCGCCGGGCGCTGACCGAGCCGGGCCGGGTGGCCCGGGAGTTCAAGCGCCGGCTCGGCGACACCACGCCGATCCTGCTGGCCGGGGTGCCGTACTCGGCCGAGGCGCTGATGTCCAAGCTGCTGCGCTCGGTCGTGGACGAGGTGACCGCCCGCGAAGGCGAGTCACCCGCGCGGATCTGCGTGAGCCATCCGGCGAACTGGGGACCGTACAAGACCGATCTGCTCCGGCAGGCGGTCCGGATGGCCAACCTCGAGCAGCCGGTCACGCTGACCACCGAGCCGGAGGCGGCCGCGGTGTTCTACGCCCAGGACCGGTATGTCGAGCCGGGCGCGGCGGTGGCGGTCTACGACCTCGGTGGTGGCACGTTCGATGCCGCGGTGTTGCGCAAGACCGACACCGGGTTCGCGATCCTCGGCCGTCCGGAGGGGATCGAGCGGCTCGGCGGGATCGACTTCGACGCGGCCGTGTTCAACCACGTCCGGCAGGCGTTGGGCGGCAAGCTCGACGACCTGGACGACACCGATTTCGCCGCGATCGCGGCGGTGGGCCGGCTGCGCGAGGAGTGCGTAGACGCCAAGGAAGCGTTGTCGTCGGACACCGACGTGTCGATCCCGGTGCTGCTGCCCAACGTGTCCACCGAGGTGCGGCTGACTCGCACCGAGCTGGAGGCGATGGTCCGTCCTGCCCTGTACGAGTCGATCGAGGCGCTGCGCCGGGCGTTGCGGTCGGCCGGGGTGACCCCGGACCAGCTGCATTCGGTATTGCTGGTCGGTGGGTCGTCGCGGATGCCGATCGTGGCCCAGCTGGTCGGTGCCGAACTCGGCCGTCCGGTCGCGGTGGACGCGCACCCCAAGCATGCGGTCGCGCTCGGCGCCGCGTTCCTGGCCAGTGGCGAGGTGTCAGGCGCCCGGGAGGTCCGGACCTCGTCCGTGGCGTCGGCAGTGCTCACGCCCGAGCCCGAGACGGCCGTGGTCACCGAACCCGAGGCGGCGCGCGTCACCGAGCCCGAGACCGCCCTGATCGCCGAGGCCCGGCCGGCCTTGGCGCTCGGGACCGCACCGGTAGTCGACACTCCGCCCGACCTGGTCATGGCGACGGAGCCGGCTGTCGCCGAGCCCGACGCCGAGTCGGACGACGCTGAGCTGGACGAGGCTGACCTGGACGAGGGTGAACCGGACGCCGTGTCGGACGCCACCCAGGTGCGGACCTACGCCGACTACCTGCTCGACCGGCCCACCACCGAGGCCGGTGACCGGCCGGCATTGGTCGGCTACGGCGAACGGCCGGACGGCGGCCCCGGCCCGCGGGTGCCGATGGTGGTCTGGATCGGTGGCGCCGCCGCAGTCGTGGTGGCCCTTGTCGTTGGCCTGATCGTGCTGCTTGGGGGCAATGGCGACGGTGAGCCAGGCGGCAACAACCCGACCGGACCGGGCTCCACCGATGTCGAGCTGACCCGGGCCCGCGCGGTCGAGGTCGCCAGGCTGCCGGACGGCATCGTGGCCGACGACGCCGGGGCGCTGTGGGTTGCCGCCACCAGCACGAACGAGATCACCCGGCTCGATCCGGCAACCGGGCAGGCAACCCTGGTGCCGGTTGGCGGCGGCCAGCCGCTCGCGCTCGCGGTCACCGACGACGGGGCGGTCTGGGTGACCCGGCGCACTGCCGCAGAGGTTGCACGGATCGATCCGGACTCGGGTCAGGTCACCGACCAGATCCCGGTCGGATCCAGGCCGTTCGCGCTCAGCGTCGGGGCCGGGTCGCTGTGGGTGGTGACGACATCCAACCGGGTGGAACGGATCGACCCGCAGACCCGGACCATCACCGGGGCGGTCGAGCTGGAAGGCCCGACCGGGGTCGTGGTGACCGGCGACGCGGCCTGGGTCACCCAGTCCGACCTCAACCAGGTTTCCAAGATCGATCTGGCCAGCAACGCCGTGGTCGGCACGATCGATGTCGGCCGGCGGCCGGACACGCTCGCCTCCGACGGCGAGGCGCTGTGGGTGTCCAACCGCGGTGCCGGCACGCTGTCCCGGATCGACCTGGCCACCGAGCAGGTCACCGATACGATCCCGGTCGGTGCCGCACCGGCCGGCATCGCGATCGACGGCGACCGGGTCTGGGTCATCGACAACCTGGACAACACCCTGGTACTGGTCGACCGGGTCAGCCGCGAGGTGGTGAGCTCGGTCGAGGTAGGCGCCAGGCCGCTCGGGCTGGCGGTCCTCGGCGACAGCGTCTGGGTCACGCTGTCTCAGGGTGCGGCAGTAGCTGAAGTGACGGTGCGGCCGGCCGGCTAGAAGCCGTCGACCTGGCCGTCCTTCTCGGGCTCGTCGGCGTCGGCCGGGGGCTCGTGCACCGGCAGTTCCAGCGCGTGCGCCGGCAGCTCGGCATCGGCCTCGTCGAAATCGGTGAGCTCGGTCGCGTCGCCGTCGACGCTCTGGTCCGGCTCATCCTGGCCGGCCGGATCCCGATCCAGCTGCGCGGGCTGCCAGGTCGCGCCGGCTCCGAAGCCCAGGTCGGCCATCGATTCGCCGGCCGGTTCGGCGCCGTCCAGCTCCAGTCCGGTGCCGTCCAGCGCGAACTCGCCGGCATCGGCCGGGTCGGCAAACCCTAGCCCGGGCGGTGCGGACGCGAGCAGGTCAAGCGGTTGTCCGGGGTCGGTAGCCGCGTCGTACGGTGCCGATCCGATGCCGGTGTGTGCCTGCACGAACGGGGCCAGATGCTCGGCCACCTCGGGCGGGGACGCGTCGGCGAAGCTGACAATCGCCTCCGCGACCAGGCTGCCCGGGAGGTCGTGGTGGCCGTATGCTCCGAGGAAGCCATCGGGATCAGTCGCGTACGCGTCACGGGCGCCGTCGTCGTGGAGAAGCTCGGCGAATGCTTCGCGAAGGGGGCGGCCCGATTCCATGGCTCCACTGTAGGCGCACACACACCGCCGTCGGCGTCGGGGAGATCCCCCTACCTACCCCGGTCCAGGGCGGCTGGCTGATACGGAGCGGTTCATGTACGCACTCGGTATCGATCTCGGCAC
Organism: Sporichthyaceae bacterium; assembly: GCA_022616375.1. Taxonomy (GTDB): domain Bacteria; phylum Actinomycetota; class Actinomycetes; order JAKEEW01; family JAKEEW01; genus JAKEEW01. Next base: position 9,698 of record JAKEEW010000051.1, on the reverse strand, counting down.
CACGTTCACCGCGGCCGCGGTCTGGCGGGACGGTCGGGCCGAGATCGCCTCGCTCGGCTCGAGGGCGGCCGCGATCCCGTCCGTGGTACTGCTGCGGCAGGACGAGACGTTCCTGACCGGTGAGACGGCCAACCGCCGGGCACTGACCGAGCCGGGCCGGGTGGCCCGGGAGTTCAAGCGCCGGCTCGGCGACACCACGCCGATCCTGCTGGCCGGGGTTCCGTACTCGGCCGAGGCGCTGATGTCGCGGCTGTTGCGGTTCGCGATCGACGAGGTGAGTGCGCGCGAGGGCGGGTTACCGAACACGATCTGTGTGAGCCACCCGGCGAACTGGGGGCCCTACAAGACCGATCTGCTCCGGCAGGCGATCCGGATGGCCAACCTAGAAACCACTGTGTGCCTATCCACCGAGCCCGAGGCGGCCGCCGCGTCGTATGCCCAGGCCCAGCGGATCGAGCCGGGGTCCGTGGTCGCGGTCTACGACCTCGGCGGTGGCACGTTCGATGCCGCGGTGTTGCGCAAGACCGACACCGGCTTCGCCATTCTTGGCCACCCGGAGGGGATCGAGCGGCTCGGCGGGATCGACTTCGACGCGGCGGTGTTCAACCACGTGCGCGCGGCACTCGGCGGCAAGCTCGAGGAGCTGGACGAGTCGGACCCGGCCGCGATCGCCGGGGTCGGGCGGCTGCGCGAGGAGTGCGTGGACGCCAAGGAGGCGTTGTCGTCGGACACCGACGTGTCGATTCCGGTGCTGCTGCCCAACGTGTCCAGCGAGGTCCGGTTGACTCGCACCGAGCTGGAGGCGATGGTCCGTCCGGCGCTATACGAGTCGATCGAGGCGCTGCGCCGTGCCTTGCGGTCGGCCGGAGTGACCCCGGACCAGCTGCATTCGGTGCTGCTGGTCGGTGGGTCGTCGCGGATGCCGATCGTGGCCCAGCTGGTTGGTGCCGAGCTCGGCCGTCCGGTCGCGGTGGACGCGCACCCCAAGCACGCGGTCGCGCTCGGCGCGGCCTGGCTGGCCAGCGGTGAGGCGACGAACGCGCGCGAGGTCAGATCGGGGAGCGCGCAGCATCGCCCGGCCGCCCCGGCACCTGCCGCGGCGGCGGGGGCTGCCGGAGCAGCGGCAGGGGCAGCAGCAGCGACAACCCCGCCGGCTACGGCTGCCACTGCGGCGGCTGCGGCCGCGAGACCGCCGGCGACGCCGCGACCACCCGGCCCACCCTCGCCGACCTCCGCACCGCCGCCGACCCGAACCCCGCTCGGCCACCCCGGCTACGACGAGCCTGAAGTAGCCCGGACCAGGATGGTGCCGCGCACCCACGCCGCCCCGGGTGGCGGTCCGGGCGGCGGGCAGCCGCCGACTGCCGGCAACGGGAGCGGCGGCGCCGGCCCGTCCGGCCGCAAGCTCGGCGCGATCGTGGCCGCCGGCGCCATCGCGGCCGTCGTGCTCGGAGCTGCGATCGCGCTGGCCAACCGGGACGACGGTGGCAACACCGCCAGCCCGCCGACCAGCCCGGCGGTGAACACCCCTGGCGGCGGTGAGCAGACCGAGCCGGAGCCCACCGCCTCCGAGCCGGAGCCGAGCCCGTCCGAGCCCGAGGTGCCGGCCGACGAGCAGTGCACCGAGGAGATCCAGTCGAACGAGCGCTGGGTGTGCCTGACCAGCGCCACATTCGACGGCAACGAGATCGTCATCGAGTACCAGGCCGAGTTCGCCGGCATCGCCCCGGATCGGCACGCCGGGTTCCACCTGCACATCTACGGTGGGGACGGCACCAACCCACCGGCGGAGATCATGGGTTCGCAGGCCGGTGGGAACGCCGGTGACTGGTACATCGAGGACGAGAACCCGTCGGTCCGCGCGGCCGACAGTCAGGACTTCCTCGAGGCGATCGGGAGCGATCTGCCGCCCAAGGTGTGCGCCCGGATCGCCGACTCCAACCATGCCCTGGTGCCGGACGGGAACGGCGGGTTCAACACCGGCAACTGCGTCCCGATCCGGCTGCTTTGACCCGGTCGGCCGCGGCCGGCGGCCTGCTAACGACTCTGCCGACGACCTGATGGTTGCCGACGACCTGCGACAACCGCTAGACAAGATCGGCATGGCGCGCATCCGTATCGGGATCGACACCGGCGGCACGTTCACCGACGTCGTGGCGTTCGACGCGGCCACCGGCCGGCTGCTAGCGACCAAGACCGCGAGCACCCCGGCCGAGCCGGCCACCGCGTTCATGGCCGGGATCGCGAAGGTGCTCGGGCTGCTCGGGCTCGACTACGACGCGGTCGAGGCGATCTCGCACGGCACCACGGTGGCCACCAACCAGTTGCTCGAAGACGATATCGGCGAGCTCGGTTTCATCACCACCGAGGGCTTCGAGTTCGTGCTCGAGATCGCCCGGCAGGCGGTGCCGGACGGATACGGCAACTCTTACTTCTGGGTCAAGCCACCGCGGATCGTGCCGGTGCACCGGGTGAGCACCGTGCCGGGGCGGCTCGACCACGCCGGTGCCGAGGTGCGCCCGTTCGACACCGAGCAGGCCGAGGCCGTCGCCCGGGCGTTCCACCGGCGCGGCATCAGCACGATCGGGGTGTGCCTGCTGCATTCCTATGCGAACCCGGCGCATGAGCTGGCCATGCGTGAGGTGCTGGCCCGCGAGCATCCGCAGGCCGTGGTCTCGCTGTCTTGCGAGGTGCTGCCGGAATACCGGGAGTACGAGCGGTCCATGACCACGCTGGTCGACGCCGCGGTCAAGCCGCGGATCGCCGCCTATGTGGCCGGGATCAGGGACCGGCTCGACGCCGAGCGCGAGGGCCTGCCGTTCTACGTGATGAAGTCCAACGGTGGCGTGCTGTCCGCGACCGAGGTCGTGCACCAGCCGATCACGACCGTGCTGTCCGGCCCGGCCGCCGGTGCACTCGGTGCCGCCTTGGTCGCCTCGGTGGCCGGCTACGACTCGGTGCTGACCCTGGACGGCGGCGGCACCTCGACCGATGTCTCGGTCATCGTCGGCGGGCAGCCGTCGGTCACCACCGAGGGGCAGGTCGGGCGCTACCCGACCCGGATTCCGATGATCGACGTGGTCACGGTAGGAGCCGGCGGCGGCTCGATCGCCGCGGTCTCCCCGGAGGGCACGCTCAAGGTCGGCCCGCGCTCGGCCGGGGCCGACCCGGGACCGCTGTGCTACCGCAAAGGCGGCACCGAGCCGACCGTGACCGACGCCTGCGTGGCGCTGGGCCGGATCCCGCCGCACCTGCTCGGCGGCGAGATCCCGCTGGACGTGGCCGCCGCGGAGGCCGGGCTGGCGGCGCTGGCCGGGCAGCTGGGAATGGATCCGGACCGGGTCGCGGACGGCATCCTGGAGATCTTCGCCTGGAACCAGGCCAACGCGATCCGCCAGGTCACGGTCAAGCGCGGTCTGGACGTCCGCGAGTTCATGCTCACCACGTTCGGCGGCTCCGGCTCGCTGCTGGCCTGCCGACTGGTGGACATTCTCGGGCTGCGCGGTGTGCTGGTGCCGCGGGATCCCGGCACGGTCAGCGCGTTCGGGTTGCTGACCGTCGACGTCCGCAACGACTACGTGCGGACCAGGGTGAGCCGGGCCGACGAGCTGGACCTGGACGCGACCGCGAAGGCGTACGAGGAGCTGGCCGCACAGGCCGCGGCAGCGCTGGATCGGGAGGGCTTCGGCCCGGATGCGCAGCGGCTGGTGCGCTCGGCCGACCTGCGCTACTACGGCCAGGCGTTCGAGGTCAGGGTGGATGCCCCGGCCGGCCCGGTGGACGGATCCTTCGCCGCAACCGTGCTCGCCGCGTTCCACGATGCGCACGAGCGGTTGTACGGCTACTGCTACCGCGACCAGTCGCAGCGCCACCCGGTCGAGTGGGTCAACCTGCGGGTGACCGGGATCGGGCCGATCACCCGGCCGGCGCTGGTCGCGGCGGAGCGCGGCGACGGCCGGCTCGAACGGGCGCTGATCGGCATCCGTCCGGTGCGGTTCGACGAGTGGGCCGACGTGCCCAGCTACGACCGGGCTCGGCTGGCCCCCGGCGATCTGGTCGCCGGCCCGGCGGTGATCGAGGAGTTCGGCTCGACCGTGCCGATCCATCCCGGCTTCACCGCCGCGGTGGACGACTACACCAACCTGGTGGTGACCCGATGACGCGCCCCGACTCCGCGATGCCCGGACCCGATCCGGTGCTGGTCGAGATCGTGGCCGGCACGTTGGCCTCGGTCGAGAAGGAGGTCGAGACCGCGATCGGGCGCACCGCACGGTCGCCGATGATCAGGGACGCGCACGACTTCCGGGCCGGCATCCACGACCGCAAGCTGCGCAAGCTGACCGGCCGGTCCTACTCGGCGCTGGTGCATCCGGTGGTCAGGGACTTTCCGCTGGAGACGATGCGCCCGGGCGACGTGTTCTTCCACAACGACGTGTATCTGTCCGAGGGCGGCATCGGGCACCTGCCCGACCTCTGCGTGACCGTGCCGGTGTTCCACGACGCGGGCGACGGCGCCGGCCCGCAGGTGGTCGCGTTCGTCCAGGCGTTCGGGCACCACGACGACATCGGCGGTGCGGTGCCTGGCTCGATGCCGTCCGGGGCCACGTCCGTGTACGAGGAAGGCCTGATGGTCCCGCCGATCAAGCTGTGGGATCAGGGCGTGCCGAACCAGGCCGCGTTGCGGATCATGACCCGCAACTCGCGGATGCCGGACTCGCTGGCCGGCGACCTGGACGCGGAATGCTCGGCCTGCCTGATGGGCGCGGCCCGGCTGGCCGAGCTGGTCGACCGGTACGGCCGGGACACCGTGGAGGCGTGCTTCGAGGCGATCCTGTCCGCGACCACCGCCACGTTCCGGCGCGAGATCCTGGCGAAGATCCCGGACGGCAGCTACGCCTGGGAGGACTACGCCGAGCACGACGGCGTCGACCCGCCCGCGCTGCACCGGCAGCGGATCACACTGACCAAGACCGCGGATCGGCTGGTGCTGGACTTCACCGGCACCGGGCCGCAGGCGAAGGGCCCGATCAACCACGCCGGCGACTACACGGACGGCAACTTCCTGGCCAAGTGGCTGGCGCCGATCCTGCGCAACCTGGCCGACACCCCGGAGCGGGCCGCCCAGCTGGACGTCAACGAAGGGGTAGTGCCGCTGCTCGAGCTGCGCTTCCCGCCGAAGGGCACACTGCTCACCCCGGTGTTCCCGGCGCCCACCAACGCGCGCACGTTCGTGATCCTGCGGCTGCTCGGCGTGTTGGCCGGGGCGCTGGCCAAGGCGGTGGACGGCCGGATGCCGGCCGACCAGGAGACCATCCGCTACACCGGGGTCTACGGCGTGGACCTGTCCGGCCAGCCGTATCTGATGCGCGAGGTGCTCGGTGGTGGATCGGGCGGCCGGTGGTACGCCGACGGCGAGGACACCATCCACGTGGTGCCGGACTCGCGGAACCTGCCGGCCGAGTTCACCGAGTCCCGGTTTCCGCTGCGGGTGGAGCGGCTCGGACTGGCCTGCGACTCGGGCGGGCCGGGCGAGTTCCGTGGTGGGCTCGGCTACGACAAGCACATCCGGGTGCTCCGCGACGGCTACTTCATGTCCATCGCCGACCGCTCGATCCTGGCCTGCTGGGGCGTGCGCGGCGGGCAGGCCGGGCGGCCGTTCTCGATCGTGGTGGACCCCGGCGGGCCGAACGAGCGCGAGGTCGACGCGCTCGCCGACGCCGAGCCGGTCCGGGCCGGTGAGGTGATCCGGATCCGGACCACCGGCGGTGGCGGCTGGGGTGACCCGCTGTCTCGCGACCCGGCCCGGGTCGCCGACGACGTCAGGGACGGCAAGGTGTCGGAGACCGGGGCCAGGCACGACTACGGCGTCGTGCTGTCCGGCGGGGTAGCGGACCAGGACGGCACGGCCCGGTTGCGGGAGCAGCGCCGCGCCGAACGGGCCGCCCGGTGGCCGGATGGCACGGAACCGTTCTTCGACCGCGGGCCCGGTTACCAACGCCTGGCCGGCCAGCCGGCCGCCGACCTGGACTTCCGCTAGCCGATCCGGCGGTTCGCGATCATTGCGCGCTGCGCTGCGCCGCAAACTGGTCTATATCGGGTGATGATTGGGGCGCGCCGCGTGCAATGATCGGGCCGGAACAGGAGAGGATCCGTCCATGCTGCTGCCCCCCAACCTGCACGTGGCACTCCTCGAGGACGAGATGGCGGTCTGCCGGCTGCCCGCCGATGCGGAGCTGGCCCGCCATCGGGTGGGGACTCCGCTGTACTCGGTGACCGCCGACCAGGACGCGGTCACCGTGGTGTGCCGCGCGTCCGACGTCCCGGCCGGCGCGGATGTCGAGCGGGGCTGGCGCGCCTTCAAGATCGAGGGGCCGCTGGACACCAGCTTGGTCGGCATCCTGGACTCGCTGCTCACCCCACTGGTGGCCGCGAAGGTTGCGGTGTACGCGCTGTCCACGTTCACGACCGACTACGTGCTGGTCCGGGACGGGGACGTCCGGCTGGCCGTCAATGCGCTTCGGGTGGCCGGTCACCGGGTCGGTTAGGCGTCGCTGGTTCGGCTGGTAGGTCGGCGCGCTCGGGACGGTCAGGCCGGGCCGGGACGGTCAGGTCGGCCCGCTTGGGACGGTCAGGCCGGGCCGGGACGGTCAGGTCGGCCGGCCCGGGACGTTCAGGTCGGCCCGGTCAGCCGTCGGATCGGCGGCGAAGTGCGCCTGCTCGGCCGCCACCCAGCCGGTCCAGAACTCGGCGAGCTCGGGCTCCCACCCGGCACCGAGCGCGTCCAGGTCACGCCGCAGGCCCCGATCGTGTGCCGCGGCCGGGTCGGCGTCCATCCAGATCAGGTAGGACAGCCAGGGTGCGAGCTCGCGCCGGCCGGCACCGACGCCCTCCACGATGAGCACCGGAACCACCGGCACCGCGTGCGGCTCGCCGCGCCGCCGTGCGACCCAGTCGTAGGGCCGGTAGCTCCCAGGTCGGCCGGCGGCCAGCGGCTCGAACACGTCCGCGACCAACTCCGGCCACCAGTCGAACAGCCGCTGGTGGCTGGCCAGGCCGTCGGTCGGCACGATCGGCGCGCCGTCCAGCGCTCGCGCGAGACCGGCCGCCAGCGTGGACTTGCCGGCGCCGGCGACTCCGTCCACGGCCACGACGCTGACCGGCCCGCAGCGCGGCTCGCGCCGCCGGATCGCGGTGGCCAGGTCGGCGTACCACTGGCTGGTCAGCACCCGGCGACGGTAGCGGACCGGTCGAGTGCTCAGCCGTCGGCGGTAGCGGACCGGTCGCCGGACCAGCCGCCTACTAGCCTGAGCTGGCCACATCCACGATCACCCGCGGAGGATGCCGTGCCCGGACCACTGGACCGCCTGGTCGTGCTCGATCTGTCCAGGGCGCTGGCCGGCCCGCACGCCGCGATGATGCTCGGTGATCTGGGCGCCCGGGTCATCAAGATAGAGGGCCCGGCCGGGGACGACTCGCGTGGCTGGGGCCCGCCGTTCGCCGGACCGGCCGGCGCGCCCGAGGCCACCTACTTCCTGTCCTGCAACCGGAACAAGGAGTCGGTGGTGCTCGACCTGAAGTCGGCCGACGGCGGGCGGACCTTAGCGCGGCTGATCGAGCATGCCGACGTGCTGGTGGAGAACTTCCGGACCGGCGTGTTCGACCGGCTCGGCTTCCCGGTCGCGCGGCTGCACGAGCTGAACCCGCGCCTGGTGGTGCTGTCCATCACCGGGTTCGGGCATGACGGCCCGGAAGGCGGCCGGCCCGGCTACGACCAGATCGCCCAAGGCGAGGCCGGGCTGATGAGCCTGACCGGTCCCGACCCGGACTCGCCGACTCGGGTCGGGGTGCCGATCGCGGACCTGCTGGCCGGGATGTACGGCGCCTACGGTGTGCTGGCCGCGCTACGCGAGCGGGAGCTGACCGGCCGGGGGAGCACGGTACGCACCTCGCTGCTGGCCGCGGTGGTCGGAGTGCACGCGTTCCAAGGCACCCGCTACACGGTCGCCGGCGAGGTGGGCACCGCCCAGGGCAACCACCACCCGTCGATCTGCCCGTACGGCGCGTTCCACACCGCCGACGGCATCGTGCAGATCTCGGTCGGTAGCGAGGCGCTGTGGCGGCGGTTCGCGCCGCTGGTCGGGCTCGCCGAGGACGCCAGGTTCGCCACCAACCCGGACCGGGTCCGCCGGCGGGCCGAGCTCATCGAGCTACTCGACGCCGCGTTCGGCGCCCACCCGACCGGCCACTGGCTACCCAAGCTGGCGGAGATCGGGTTACCGGCCGGCGAGGTGCGCAGCCTGGACCGGGTATACGGCTGGGAGCAGACCCGCGCGCAGCGGCTGCTGATCGACGTCGCGCACGCCAGCCTCGGCACGATCACGCTGCCCGGCCCGCCGCTACGGCTGTTCGACCCGGACGGGACCGAACGGCTGCTGGATCACGACCCTCCGCCGACCCTCGGGCAGCACACCGACTCGGTGCTGGCCTGGCTGGACGGCCTGGACAGCATCGTCGAACCGGACCGGTCGGCCGATCCGCAGGGTTTGGCCGGCGACGCGCCGACGTCCGGCGGTGGTACCGGCACCAAGTGACGATCATCGAATCCTGGGATGGGCAAGACCCGCCCATGTCAGGCCCGGTGCCGCGACCTAGAGTCACTGCCGTGCGAGTACTGATCGCCCTCGGCGGCAACGCGATGATCGGCCCGGACGGATCCGCCACCCAGCAAGCTCAGCAGGCCGCGGTCGAGCTGGCCATGAAGCGGGTCGCCGATCTGGTGGCTCAGGGCATCGAGGTGGTGCTGACCCACGGCAACGGTCCGCAGGTGGGCAACCTGCTGGTCAAGAACGAGCTGGCCGCGGACGTGGTGCCACCGGTGTCGCTGGACTGGTGCGGCGCGCAGACCCAGGGCACGATCGGCTTCCTGATCCTGAACGCGCTCGAGCAGGCGCTGGCCGAGCGCGGGCTGCGCCGCCGGGTCGCCACCGTGGTCACCCGCACCCTGGTGGACGCGGCCGACCCCGCCTTCGAGCAACCGACCAAACCGGTCGGCCGGTTCCTGCCGGAGGCGGAGGCAGCCCGTCACCGGGCCAGCGGCCAGCACTGGCAGAACCTGGGCGACAAGGGCTGGCGCCGGGTGGTGGCGTCGCCGCAACCGATCGAGATCGTCGATGCGCCGGCCGCCCGCGCTCTGATGGACGCCGGCTTCATCGTGGTCGCGGCCGGCGGCGGTGGGGTTCCGGTGGTCCGCGACTCGTCCAGCGGGATGCTGCGCGGGGTCGAAGCGGTCATCGACAAGGACCTGGCCGCCGCCATCCTGGCTCGCACCCTGGCAGCGGACATCCTGGTCATCGCGACCGACGTGGACCAGGTGGTGACCGGCTACGGCACGCCGGCCGCGACCCCGATCGGTAAGATCAGCGCCGACGCACTGGCCGAGTTGGCTGCGGCGGGGGAGTTCGCGGCCGGAAGTATGGGGCCGAAGGTCACCGCCGCGGTGCGGTTCGTCCGGGGTGGTGGCCGACTCGCGGTGATCACGTCGCTGGATCGGATCACCGATGCGGTCACCGGCGGATACGGCACCGTGGTACGTGCGGACTAGGGTGTGTCTCCCAAGTCGTCGGCGGCGCGGATCGCCGCCCAGGCGACGACCGGCTGCGTTGTCGAGAGTCGCCATAGCTCCACTATCGACTCCTCCT
>JAKEEW010000422.1 GCA_022616375.1 Sporichthyaceae bacterium | reverse complement strand
GCGGGTGGCCAGGCCGCGGGCGTGCAGCGCGGCCAGGGCCTTGTCGACGGTGGACCGACCGAGTCGCAGGTGGGCGGCCAGCTGCGCCGAACTCGGCGCGTCGAGGGAGTTCAGGGCGCGCCACACCTCGGCGCCGGCTCCGGCGAGTCCGGCGGCCGGGTCGGTGGAGCTGGGCACTGGTCTGGGCATGGTGACTCCTCGCGTGGGCGGTGACTCCGGGTCGCGCACCGCACATGTTGGTGCGGCTAGCGCGGGCCGGGGCCGGCGAACAACGGGTCGGTGTGGATAGGCCGCGGCGGTCGGGTGGCGAACACGGTCGGCTGGTAACTGCGCAGCGCGGACTGCCAGCGGGGGTCCTGCCACGGGTCGGGTCCGATTCCGTCGGCCAGCCGGGTGTAAGTGGCGTGTAACGCGTTGAGCAGAATGTGGTCGTCGTGGTAGGCTCGGCACAGCGCGGCCGGTCCGAATCGGCCGCGGGCGGAGCGGCAGTCGTGGCAGCCGCCCCGGTCGGCGGTCTGGTAGTCGGCCTCGACGGCCGCGTGGAGGTGGTAGACGGCGAGCCGCACGAGCCAGGTCTGTAGCTCGGCGTCGACGGTGACAGGGTTCATGGACGAGGGCCTTTCATGACAGAGCCCACCGCTCCGGGATCACCGGGGGTGGGCGTTCGGGTATACGCGTGTGGACGTCGGGGCGGGCTATCCGGGTCGGTGGGGCAGGTCGAGCACGGCGGTAGTAGTCCGCCCGGCATGGCGGGTGCGCCGCCGCACCTGGCGGGTCAGTGCGTGCACGATCCGCTGGCCGCGTCCACCTTCGGCCAGCGGATCATCCGGTGGCAGGCCGCGGGAGGTGGTTGCGGGGGGCCCGAAGTCGCGCACCGTGACGATCAGCCGGCCCGGCCGGGTGCAGATGCTGACGTGGATGCATGGGCTGGTGGAGTGCCGGCAGCTGTTGGTGGCCAGTTCGGTGACCACCAGCCGGACGTCATCGAACGTGGTTGGTGGCAGCCAGCTGGGCAGCACCAAGCCGGCCCAGTCTCGGATGGCGCTGATCTGGTCGGGGTGTGCGGGGAACACGCGGTCGTGCCGCATCGGCTGGTACCTCCTTCGGAAGCAGTGGTTCGGGTGCGACCCCAGCGGTGGCCTATCGGTCGGTGGTGGCGGCCGGGTCGGTCGTGGATCCACCGGGCGCAGTGGTGGCAGTGTCGGGCTGGTACCGGCAGCCGGGCAGGTGGGCTGGGTCGCCGTGGAAGTCGCGCGGCCGGCCGATGGCCGGTGCCGCGACCGTGCCGGTTGGGGTGGGGGTGATGGCGGCGAGGTCGGCGAGTTCGGCTAGCCGCACGGCCGGGGTGGGCTGCCCGCACTGCGGGCATGGGGACAGCAGCAGGTACGCCCCGGCGAGGTCGGGGATGACCTGCAGGGTCTGGGTGGGATCGGCCGGGTCGTTGACATGGAGCAGGACCCCGGGCCAGTAGCCGCCGCTGGCGTAGTTGCGGTGCGGGTCGCGGCGGTAGCGCACGCACAAGGGATCGAGACCGAGGATGCCCGCGATGACGTGGGCGTGGGTGGCGGCCTGGTCGCGCCAGCGCGGATCTTCCAACCCGGTCGGGTCGGGTTCTCTCTGGGCGGCGGCGATGCGGGCCCGCTCGGCCAGGCTCAGCCGGGCGGACGGGTCGGGTACGCGGCGTGGGCTAGTCATGGTGAGAGTCCGTTTCGGTGACGGTGATGGTGAGGGTTGCGGCGACCAGGTCGAGCACCTGCTGGTAGCTGCGGCAGGTGGCCGCCGCGGTGGTGAACTCGTGGGCGGCCTGGGCGTCGAGGTGTTCGCGTAGCAGCCGGGCGACCGCGCCGATGATGTGGAACACGTTGCCCTGCGGGCTGGTCGGATCGGGCACGGCGTAGCTGAGCTGCGGATACCGCGGAGCCTCACTGGGGTCGGGCATGGTTGGCTGACCTCCTCGTTCGGGGGTGATGCGTTCCGGGATCTGGCACGCCGTCGTGGGCGGCGATGCGGGCCGGTGGTCGGCGGCGCGGCCGTGC
>JAKEEW010000050.1 GCA_022616375.1 Sporichthyaceae bacterium | reverse complement strand
GCCAACGGTTACAGGCCGGACTGGGGCCGTGGGGCGCGGGGCTCAACGCCGGCCAGGTGTACGTGTCCCTGGCCCGGCTGGAGCGCGCCGGGCTGGTGCTCTCGGCCCAGGTGGGGCAGGCGGTACGCCCCGATCGGCGGGTCTATGAACTGACCGCGGCCGGCCATGACCGGGTGGCGGCCTGGGTCGCCGAGGTCGACTGGCCCAAGCCCGCGCCGGCGGAGCTGCACCTCAAGCTGATCGCCGTAGCGGCGGCCGGCCTGGCCGACCCGGTGGCCGTGGCGGACGCCCAACGCCGCGAGCTGCTGCGCCGGCTGCACGAGCTCGAGCAGACCTTGCTGCGCGAGCCGGAGGGCTCGACCGACGCACTGCTGCTCGAAGGTGCCGTGCTGCATCTGCAGGCGGGCATCACCTGGCTGGAGCGGTGCGCCAGCCATTGGAGCCGCGCCAGGCCCACCGAGCCAGGGGCATAGGTGACTCTAATGTCCACAGTGGATCGTGAGATGATGCTGGCCACCCATGGCCTGAGCAAACAGTCAAGGGTCCGAATCCAAACCAGATCGTGAGAACGCCCGACCCAAGGCCACCCAAGACCACACCCGAGCCGCCGTGCCGGTCCACAGGTTCGGACCCGCCAACCCTGCAACCCGCAGGCATCGTCAGATAACTCGTTATGATCGCATGTCGAAGTCGAAGATTATTGATCACACATCCATGCGTGGCGTGGCTGTCGTGCCGCCGCAGTGGCCGCGATCTTGACGGAACCGTTTGCCGGCACAGACTTCAACGATGCGGTGCCATTGTTGCATATTTACCGTATCGTGGCGGTAGCTGTGTCACATCATCTTTGTCCCGGGGGAGGACTCATGGTAGGTGGGTCGTCCGGCCAGCACGGGCCGGCGGGGGGTGCCCAGCCAGTCGAGCCAACTCGGTCGCCGGCCGGCTCGACGCCGACCCGGCGTGGGCTTAAGCGGATATGGGGCATTGTCGTCTCGGTCGGAGTCAT
>JAKEEW010000421.1 GCA_022616375.1 Sporichthyaceae bacterium | reverse complement strand
TTTTGTCCTATCCGGTACTAATTGTGATCTATGTGCCGGGAGTGACGCATGGCTGGCCGCGCGACCGCAGAAGGCCCGTTATCGGAGCGCTCACGATTCCGGAGAACCGTCACCCCTCGGTGGGCGATCGTAGGTGGGCTGGTCTTACTCTGCCAGGCCGTGGTCATTGCGCTCGCGTTGCCGGCCGTGACGAGCAATGCGGGCAAAGCCTCGGACAATACCTCGCCCTCGTTTCCGACCTCCCAGAGCCAGCCTCCGGCGACCCAGCCGTCGGCAACGGCGCCACATGCCGGGTCGGGCAGCGCCACGCCGACGCCGGGTCCTGAGGACCAGGTGATCCCAGAGTCGGTCCGGTGGGTGAAGCCCAGTCCAAGCCTGGCCACGCAGGACGTCCCGGTGGCCTACGCCGATGGATGCCAGGTCGGCACTGATTCGTCGACGCCAATCCGCTGTGTGTACGGCAAGGCGACCGGCAAGACCACGGTGGCTCTGGTCGGGGACTCCAAGGTGCTCCAGTGGCTGCCGGCGGTGCAGACGCTCGCCGCGAACAGCGGCTGGCGGATCGTCGTATACACGAAGACCGCCTGCCCGCTGGCCGACGCGACGACGTCAATGAGCGGTCGTCCGTACGCAACGTGCACCGCGTGGAACACGAAGGTCATTTGCAAGCTCACCGGGTCGGATCGCCCCGACTACCTGATCACCTCGCAGGGTGCCAGCAAGGCCCTGAACTCGGCCGGAAAGCTGAGCACCGACGCGATGAAGGCGGGCCTGCGGCGGACCTGGTCGAAGCTGACCGACACCGGGGTCAAGGTCGTCGTGCTGGCGGACAACCCGCATCCGCGGGGCCATGTATACGAGTGCGTGGCGAAGAGCATGAGCCGGCTGTCCCGGTGCGCGTTCAGCCGCAGAGACGGGATCGCGGCCAGCGCTGCACCGATGCAGCGCTCCGCGGCCAAGGGGATGGCCGGAGTAGAGGTCGCCGACCTCACCAACTGGTTCTGCCCGACCACGAAGTGCCCGCCGGTGATCGGCAACGTGCTGCTCTACCGCAACGGCTCCCACCTGACCGCCACGTACGTCAAGACCCTCGCCGGAGAGCTACGCGCCGCGCTCGTCGCCGCCGGCGTCCCACGCCGGTAGGCGCAGCTGCGCGATGTCGAGCGTGACCGGAAACGGCTCGAACAGCCGGAGCGGGGTACCGGGTGTGAGGCGTTCTGTTAGGCGGTAGGTCTGGCCGTCGAGGATGAACACGCTGAGGCTGAAGTCGCCGTCTTCGATCTCCAGGAGCCAGAAGCTCGGAATCTCGGCGGCTGCGTACTTCGCCGGCTTGGCTACCCGGTCCATCGTCTTCGACGACGGCGAGACGACCTCGACCACGAGCAAGGCGTCGCGCGCGTCTATCGGGCCTCGTTGGAACGGGCCTTGCTCGTGCCGGAACACCACGACATGGGGAATCAGCGCTGTGTCTGAGCCGAGCCGGATTCCGACCGCGGTCACCGCGACCACGCCCGGCGGGCATGCCGACGCAAGTGAACCGCGTAGCTGGTCACCGGCGTATTGATGGGCCACGGACCCGGGCGGTCGGATCAGTAGGGCACCTTCGAACAACTCGCACCGATCCGCGTCCGGCGCGCTCTCTACCAGCTGCCACCAGCTATCGACCGTCCACGGCCGGTGTCGAGCGAGCCCGGCGGAAGTCATCGCCGACCGATCATGTCACTAGCAGCGGGCCCGGCGGATCGGTTTCCGCATACCTAACCGTCGTAGTCGAGCAGGACCTTCTCCGAGGTCGGGTGGGACTGGCAGGTGAGCACGTAGCCGGCCGCGACCTCGTCGGCCTCGAGTGCGTAGTTGCGCTCCATCCGGACCGTGCCCTCGACGAGCTTGGCCCGGCAGGTGCCGCAGACCCCGCCCTTGCAGGCGTAGGGCGCGTCGCCGCGAGCGCGCAGCGCCGCGTCGAGCACCGGCACCCCGCCCTCGGGCAGCGGGAACGTGGTGGACCGGCCGTCCAGCACCACGGTGACCGTGCTCACCGGTCCGGCATCGGGTGCCGGTTCACCATCGACCGGTTCGACTATCGCCCGCGGCGCCGAGCCCTCGACGTGGAACAGCTCGGAGTGCACATGCGCCGCATCGACCCCGCGGGAGACCAGCAGCTCACGGCTCGCGACCACCATCTCGAACGGCCCACACAGGAACCACTCGTCCACGTCGGAGACCGGCAGCAGCATGTCGAGGAACAGCGACAGCTTCTCCGGATCCAGCCGGCCGTGCAGCAGATCGGCATCGACTGGCTCCCTGGACAGCACGTGGAACAGCGCGAACCGCTCCGGATACCGGTTCTTCAGATCGGCCAGCTCCTCCAAGAACATGATCGATGAGGTGGACCGATTCCCGTAGAGCAGCGTGACCCGCGAATCGGGTTCGTGGGCCAGGATCGTGCTCGCGATCGACAGCACCGGGGTGATCCCGGATCCGGCCACCACGGCCACGTAGTGCTTGGCTTGCTTCGGCACCAGCGGCGTGGTGAACCGCCCGGTCGGGGTCATCACGTCGACCACGTCGCCGACTGCCAGCGTCTCGTTCACCCAAGCGGAGAACACCCCGCCGGGCAGCGCCTTCACGGCCACCCGCAGCACCCCGGAGCCGGCCGGGCTGCAGATCGAGTAGTTCCGCCGGATCTCGTCGCCGTCCAACTGGGTCCGGATCGTCAGGTGCTGGCCGTGCACGAAGTCGTACTCGCCGGCGAGCTCCGGCGGCACCTCGAAGGTCACCGCGACCGCGTCCTCGGTCAGCCGGTCCACCGCGGCCACCCGAAGCGGGTGGAACACAGCGTGCCGGCGCGGCGACGGAACCAGCGGCGGCCGGGTGGGCTCCGGTGCCGTGGCCGCCCCTACCGGGATGGTCGCGGACATCAGATCGCCTTGAAGTGGTCGAACGGTTCCAGACAGTCCTGGCAGCTGTAGATCGACTTGCATGCCGTCGAACCGAACCGGCTCACCATTCTGGTCCACCCCGACCCGCATTGCGGGCACCGGGGGCTGATCTCCAGCAGGACCGGTCCCCCGAGCGGCCGGCGCTGCCCGGGCGGAGCGATGCCGTAGTCGGTCAGCTTCTGCTTACCTGCCTCGGTCATCCAGTCGGTCGTCCAGGCCGGCGCGAGCACGGTGCGCACCACCGCGTCGGCGATGCCGTGGGAGTCCAGGGAGCCCCGGATGTCCGCGGCGATCACGTCCATCGCCGGGCAGCCGGAGTAGGTCGGGGTAATCGTGACCACGATCCGTCCATCGGCATCCCGCTCGACCGAGCGCAGGATCCCGAGGTCGGCGATCGTGAGCACCGGGATCTCCGGGTCGACAACGGCGCCGACCAGCTCCCGTACCTCGGCCACGCTCAGCGTGTGAGTCACGGCTACCACCTAGCCCGCGGGTGCGACCGGTGCAGGTGCTGCATCTCGGCAAGCAGGTAGCCGAACGACTCGGTGTGGATCCCGCGCCGGCCACCACCCGGCGCGGTCCACGAACCCTCAGGCACCGCGACGGTCGCCTCGGCGAGCACGCCGTCCACGAACTGCTGCCAGGGCGCCCGCAGCGACGACGAGTCGACTGCGATCCCGCGCCCGACCAGGCGCTGCTCCAGCTCGTCGGGCTCGAACAGCTCGGCCACGTATGGCCACATCCGGGCCAACCCGTCCTGCATCCGGGAGTGGCTCTCCGCCGTCCCATCGCCCAGTCTGATCACCCACTGGGCGGCGTGATCCCGGTGGTAGGCGACCTCCTTGACCGCCTTGGCGGCCACCGCGGCCAGCGTCTCGTCGACGCTGTCCACCAGCCGGCCGTACAGCTCGAACTGGTACGCCGAGAAATACAGCTGCCGCGCGATCGTCTCGGCGAAGTCACCGCCCGGCTGCTCGACCAGTTGCACGTTGACCCAGTCCCGCTCGTCCCGCAGGAACGCCAGCGCGTCCTCGTCCCGGCCGGCCGCCTCCACCTGACCGGCGTAGCTGAGCAGCGCGCGGGCCTGGCCGAGCAGATCGAGCGCAAGGTTGGTCAGCGCTACATCCTCCTCCAGCTCAGGCGCCTTGGCCGCCCACTCCCCCAGCCGCTGGGCCAGCACGAGCGCGTCGTCGCCTAGCCGGAGTGCATACTGCGCGACCGGGGTCAGCTCCAACGTGGACGCCGGAACGGTCACAGGTGCTCCACACCCTCGGGCAGGTCGTAGAACGTCGGGTGCCGGTAGACCTTGTCGGCGGCCGGGTCGAAGAACGGATCCTTCTCGTCCGGGCTGGACGCGGTGATCGAGGACGCCTCGACAACCCAGATCGACACGCCTTCCTGCCGCCTGGTGTAGACGTCACGAGCCATCCGCAACGCCATCTCCGGATCGGCCGCATGCAGGCTGCCGACGTGGCCGTGCGACAGGCCACGCTTGCTGCGCACGAAGACCTCCCACAGCGGCCACTCCCGCCGGGTCTGCTGGGCCTCCGGCGCGCTCACGCCGCGTGCTCCTTGGTCTGGGCCGCACGGGCGCGCTGCTTGCTCGCGTACGCCAGCGCCGCGTCGCGGACCCACCGGCCGTCCTCGTGCGCCTTGACCCGGTTGGCGATCCGCTGCCGGTTGCACGGCCCGTCGCCCTTGACCACCCGCCAGAACTCGTCCCAGTCGATCGGGCCGAAGTCGTAGTGTCCGCGCTCGGCGTTCCAGCGCAGGTCGGGGTCGGGCAGGCTGAGGCCGAGGATCTCGGCCTGCGGGACACACATGTCGACGAACCGCTGCCGCAGCTCGTCGTTGGAGTGCCGCTTGATGTTCCAGGCCATCGACTGCGCCGAGTGCGCGGACTCGTCGTCGGCCGGGCCGAACATCATCAGGCTCGGCCACCACCAGCGGTCGACCGCGTCCTGGGCCATCTGGTGCTGCGCCGGCGTGCCGTTGGCGAGAGTGTAGAGGATCTCGTAGCCCTGCCTCTGGTGGAACGACTCTTCCTTGCAGATCCGCACCATCGCCCTGGCATACGGGCCGTACGAGCAGCGGCAGAGCGGGATCTGGTTGGTGATCGCCGCACCGTCCACCAGCCAGCCGATCGCGCCGACGTCGGCCCAGGTCAGCGTCGGATAGTTGAAGATGCTCGAGTATTTCTGCTTGCCCGCGTGCAGCTGGTCGAGCAGATCCTCGCGGGACACCCCAAGCGTCTCGGCGGCGCTGTACAGGTAGAGCCCGTGCCCGGCCTCGTCCTGCACCTTGGCCATCAGGATGGCCTTGCGCTTGAGGCTGGGCGCGCGGGTGATCCAGTTGCCCTCCGGCTGCATGCCGATGATCTCCGAGTGAGCGTGCTGGGCGATCTGCCTGACCAAGCTCTTGCGGTAGGCCTCCGGCATCCAGTCCCGCGGCTCGATCCGCTGATCGGCCTCGATCATCGCGTCGAAGTCCACTTGCTGGTCGGTCATCGTCGCGCACCTCCCCACCCGGACGGGATCTCATTGGTCACCAGGCGGTAACCGACCGAACGTTCGGTAAGCAGTCTAGGCGGGATTCCCGGATGGGGACAATCTCCCAGGCGGGCATCCGCCCCTTACCGAGCCGGCGGCGGGCAGGCGCGCAACATCTGGCTGAGCGCGCGCTTCTCGTTGGCCGTGACGGTGAGCTGGTATTTCGCCTTGGTCAACACGTACCGGCTGGCGTAGCCGCACCAGGAGGCGGTGCGCGGCGGCTTCCACCGGTCCGGGGTCAGGCT
>JAKEEW010000420.1 GCA_022616375.1 Sporichthyaceae bacterium | reverse complement strand
TTCGTGTGGAAGGTGCTCTACCCGTTGCAGCGGTACCGTTGTGCGGCCTGCCAGCTGCGACCGCCGCATGTGGTCGATCACGATCACATGACCGGGCTTGTCCGTGGTCTTCTGTGCTGGGACTGCAACAGCACAGAGAGCCGATGCGTGCACACCCGCGACTGCTTCGGTCGTTATCGTCAGAACCCGCCAGCCGCTCAGTTTGGCTGGGTCTATCCGCGCGCGGTGGAGAAGGCGCGCCGAAAGGACGCGGAACGTCAAGCCCGGATCGTGGCCGCCAGTTGAGCGCACCGCTACGGCGACGGCCGTCGACCCAAGATCATGCGTTGCGCATTGCGATAGTTAGGCGTCGGCCAAGCTTCTGGCGTACTTGACGGCCTCGGCCACCAGGGCTGGCAGTTCGGCCGGGGTGGGCAGCGCGGCAATGTCGGCGAGGGGCACCCAGGCGTGCCCGTCGAGTTCGTCCGCTTGGTGTACAACCTCGCCGGTGACGGGTCGGCAGATGTACACCAAGTCGATGTGTTGATGTGGCCCGGTCTTGGTGTCATCGATGTCTTCGACCAGGATGGTGAACGGCGGTGGGAGCACGGTGACAGCAGGATGGTCGAACTCGCCCGCAGCGATGATCTCGACCTGGAGGCCGGTTTCCTCGCGGATCTCGCGGTGCAAGGCTTGGACCGGGTCCTCGTCGGGGTCGACGTGTCCGCCCGGGTAGAGCCACATGCCGAGCTTGGTGTGTTTGACCAGTAGCACCCGGTTGGCGTGGTCGAGCACGATGCCGGAGGCGGTGAAGTGCCGGATGCCGGTCACGGGCGGGCTCCCTGCGCGAGGTCGGCGAGGTGGGCGGCGATCCAATCTAGTGCCGCGGGGCTCAGCCCGGGATGGGTTGGCAGCTGGTAGGTGGACGCGGCCAGCACCTCGGCGTGGGGACAAGGCCGGGCGTATCGGGCGAACAAGGGTCTTTGATACAACGGCCGATATCCGTACTGCCGGCTGTCTTGAGCGATCCCCGCGGACTGGAGCCCTTCCGCGAAGCGAGGATTAGGCGTGTCGGCGGTAAGGACGAGCGTGTACTGGTTGGGCGACCCGCCCGGCGGAACGCCGAGCTCGCGAATCACGCCGTCGGCGGGGAGGGCGGCGAGGAGCCTTTGGGCGTTCGCCCGCCGAGTCGCGAGCTGGCCGGCGAGGTGGGCGAGCCGGTGGTGGCCGATCACCGCGAGGGGTGCGGCGAGCTTGTAGTTGACGCCGTGGGTGGCGCCGTCGAGGTGCCCGAGCCTGGTCCAGGACTCGATGCGCTGGTGGAGCTCGGGGTTGTTGGTGAGGACGAATCCGCCTTCGCCGGTGGACAGAAGCTTGCGGTCGTGGGTGCTGAAGCACCCGAGGCCGCCGATGGTGCCGGCGAGCTCCCCGGCGTCGCGGGTGCCGTGGGCCTGGGCGGCGTCTTCGATCAGCGGTATCCCAGCCTGGGCCAGCAGGGCAGCCGCATCCTTATCGCCAGTGGGGTACCCCCACAGCGGCAACGAGATCACCGCACGGGTCTTGTCTGTGATCACCCGCTGTAGGTCGTCGAGGTCGAGTCCGAGCGCGCCGCGGCGCACGTCGACGATGACCGGTGTGCCGCCGGCGGTCAGGATAGGCATGGCCGTGGCGGGCGGCGCGGTGGCGGGAACGATGATCTCGGTGCCGGGCGTGGCACCGACGGCGTGCAATGCCGCATGCAGCGCCGAGGTGCCGGAGTTCACCGCTACCGCATAGTTCACGCCGAACCAGCGGGTCAGGGCGTGCTCGTAGTCGGTGACTGCGGGCGAGCCACCGGACAGGCGCCCGTCGCCCAGCAGCGCGGCCAGGGCCAGGGGCTCCCCGGTGGGGACTGGGGCGTAGCGGTCGAGGCCCGCCGGCGCCCGGCTAGTCGGGCGAGTCATAGGTGAGCACCACCCTGATCGTGTCCTGCGGTGTGTCGAGAATGAGCCGGTACGCCTCGGCCGCGTCATGGAACGGGATCCGGTGGGTGATCAGCGGCTCAACCTGGATCTGGCCGGTGTTGACCAGCTCACGGGCGACCGAGTCCAGACGGTCCAGGGTCCAAGCCGGGTGTCCGCGCTGCGCACACCCGTTGACGGTCATCGACGAGACCAGGGTGATGCGGTTGCGGTGATACTCCTCGCCGAGGCGCAGCCCCGCCTGGTCACCGTGGTAGGAGGCCACCGTCGCGACCCGACCGCCGATGCGGCAGCAACGGATGGCCTCGTGCAAACCTAGATAGCTTCCTGAGGTCTCGATGGCAACGTCGGCGCCGACACCGCCAGTGAGTGCCCTCACCTGCACCGCCAGATCGTTGGAGGTACAGGTGATCCCGGTGATGCCGAGATCTGTGGCCATCTTGACCCGCAACGGGTATGGGTCGGCACCAATGACCTGACTGGCGCCGGCTAGTTGGGCGAGCTGGCCAACGAGCAGACCGACAGTGCCCAGCCCGGTTACCACGACTACTTCGCCAAGCCGGACTTCGGCGTCGTGAACGCCGCCGAGGGCGACCCGCACCAATGTCCAAAACAATGCCCGATCGGGGTGGACGCCGCCAGGTAGCCGGCCGGCATTTGCTGTCGAAGCGTCAACGACGTGAAGGTCGGCGTGCGGGCGGTCCAGACGAACCAGGTCACCTTCTGTAACGGTGTGAACCTGAGACCCGCACGCGATGATCCTTCCAATTACGTCGTAGCCAGGGGCGACTGGGTAGCCGCGGCCCGGCCCAGCCAGGAAGACCCGCCCGATCGGATCCCAGCTGCGGTCGAGGGCAGCAGCGGTGCCGCGTAGCCACGCCAGCTCGGTGCCATGGCTGATGCCGGAGATGATGCTGCGGGCGAGTATCTGACCGGCGTCCAGTGGTTGCAGCTGATCGGCGACGATTTCGACCTCGCCCGGCCGGGTGAGCAGAAGCCGCCGCGCAACGTGGTTGGTGTTCACACCCGCCTCCGACCAGCCGTACGCAGTCGACGGTCGATGGCGTACACGAGGCCGTCTAGGTCTTCTGGGTGGAAGACGTCGAACGCGTCGGCGTCCACCTGCAGGATCGGGATCTCGCAGACCCGAATCGCCCGTTCGTACTCGGTGGCGAGCCGACGCAGGTACGCCTCGGTGATCTTGGATTCCATTGACCGGCCGCGGGCCGCGATCCGCTGTCTCAATGTCGACGTCGATGCCCTCAGGTAAATGACCAGATCGGGACGTGGCTGACCGGTGCTCCAGATCCCGCACGTGCTGGCCATGCGGGCAGCATCATCACGCTCCAACGTCAGTGCCGCGAACACTGGTCCCTTGAGCATTGACCAGTCCGAGACCACCA
>JAKEEW010000419.1 GCA_022616375.1 Sporichthyaceae bacterium | reverse complement strand
GCCGTAGCCGTCCGGAATGTCCGGCCGGCCGCCAGATCCGCCCGGCCGGGTGACCGCCTCGTTCGCTGCTAGCGGTGGCGACGAGCAGTTCCCCGCCTGTGACTGCGGGATGCGCGGCGAGCCGGGCGTGGAGGGACTGTTCCTGCCGGGCGGTTTGCAGGTGGAACAGCACCGCGTGGGGCTGGCCGCTGGCCCGGCGCAGGCGGGTGTAGCCGTCGAGTTTGGCGACTACCCGGTGGGCGGGTTCGCTGCCAGTGTCGTATTCGAGCCAGAACCCGATGGTGCGCCCGTGTTCGGTCCACACCCCGTGCCCGTCCGGGTGGGCGAGGTCTGCGGTGTGGGCGTGGCAGGTGCGCTCGGACCACCACACCGACAGCGCCGCGTGCGCGCTGTTGCGGGCGTGCGCGGCCAGGTCCACGAACAGCCCGTTAACGCCGAGCAGGTGGGCCAGCCGTGGACTGGCGGACAGCCGGTTGATCCGGTCAGCCACACTGCCCAGCCGCGGGTTGGGTTTGCCGTCGCGGGCGGCGATATAGGACGCGCCGACCCAGCCCAGGGTCCACCGCCAGGCTTGGGATCCGGGCCGCACGCAATCGCGGAACCGGGCGAGCACGTGCCGGTGGCCCAGCAGGTTGAGCCGGTTCCGCGCGGTGTGCACGGTGTCGAACGCGAGCGCGGCCACGTGTTCAGTGGCAAGCACCTGGTGTTCGTGCAGCAGCTCGCACAGCCAGCGGTCGCGTGGGGTGAGCCGGCGCAGCTCCCCTGCGACGTCGGCCACGGCCGGACCCGGCCGGCGCCCGGAGTTGCGCACCCGGCTATGCCTGGTGGTCATTGGGACCAGTCACCTTTCGCTAGCTGGCCGGCTTGGGCCGGTTGGCCTGCGACGTTTGCAGTGGCGGGGTCGGAGGTTCACCCGGCGGGTCAACTCCGGGTGAGGCTCCGAGTGAGCTGCCAGGTGAACGTGGCTGCGGCGGAATCGGCGCCGGCACCGATCCGGAGCGGTGCGCGCCAGCTTGGTGTGGCGCGAGCTGGCGGGTGTCGGCCAGCGCGCGGCGGGTGGCCCGGGAGAGTCCGCGGTGGCGGGCGGCGGCGCGCAGCAGTGCGGCGCGGCCGTCGATGGCCGGTGGTGCGGGCAGGGTGTCCAGGCTGAACGGTGGGCCGTTGTGGCCGTCGATGACCAGCCGGCACACGATGCCCCACCGGTCGCGGTGGCGCAGGTCCTCGGCGGTGAAATACGGCACGACGTGCGGCGCCAGATCGCGGGCGTCGCCGGGTGCCAG
>JAKEEW010000418.1 GCA_022616375.1 Sporichthyaceae bacterium | reverse complement strand
TAATTTCCTCATCCCCTCCCGTAGCTGACCGGGTTGCCGCCGGGCGTCGGCCGGACGGTCACGGCGCCTTTGTAGGCGAAGCCGCGGACCCGCACCACGGATGGCTCGGTGGCCCAGAGCTTCAGGCGGCTCGGTGGGACGTACTGGCACGGTCCGACCGGCGACACACCCGCTGACCGGGTTCCTGGTGACGGCCACGATCGAGATCGACCACCCGACCGAGCTGGCGGCGGGTGCGGGGGCGGTCTGGGTGACCCACCTCGGCCCTGGCACCGTTTCCCGTATCGACCCCGCAACCGAGGCGGTTGCCACCATCAAGGTCGGCCGGGGGCAGGGCCATGCCGCCGGCTGCCCGCGGCGAGACTCATGGCGGACGGTGCGGCATACTGCCTCGATGTACTCCGACGCCGATGCCGCCGCGCTCTACGACCTGCTCAACCCCTGGGGACCAAGCGACGACTTCTACCTGTCGTACCTGCTGGAGGCCCCGTCGGTCCTGGACGTCGGCTGTGGGACTGGGGTGCTGCAGCACCGCGCCCGCGAGTCCGGGCACACCGGCCGGCTGTGCGGGCTTGATCCCGACGGCGCGGCGCTGGACCGGGCGCGCACGCTCGGCGACGTCCAGTGGGTCCAGGGCAGGGCCGCGGACATGGCCTGGGACCGGGAGTTCGCGCTGGCGGTCATGGCCAGCAACGTCTTCCAGGTGTTCGTGACCGACGAGGAGCTGCGCGCGTCGCTGGCCACGACCCGGGCGGCGCTGGTCGACGGTGGCCTGTTGGTGTTCGGCACCCGCAACCCTCGGGTCCGGGAATGGGAGCACTGGAACCCGTCCAACCCGCTGGACGTCGTCGACCACGCCGGCCGCGAGCTGCGCATCGTCTACCACGTCGAGTCCGTCACCGACGACGTGGTCACCTTCACCGAGACGACCGCCACCCGCGACGGCGAGCCGCTGCGGGTGGACCGGGCGAGCCTGCGCTTCCTCGACGTCGAGGGCCTGGACGCGGTCCTTGGCGGCGCCGGCTTCGAGGTCGAGGCCTGGTACGGCGACTGGTCGCGCGGCCCGCTCACCCCGACCAGCGACGACATCATCGTCGTCGCCCGGGCGACCAGGAGCACGAGACCTGGGGAGCCCCTGGAGGACATTGCTGCAGAGAGGGTGAAGATCGAAAGGTTCCCCGGGTGGCGTTGAGACCGCGAAGCTGTGGTCACCGTGATCGAGCGGGTCAGCGCCCGGGATCCTGGCCACGTGATGGCGGGCGGGCCGTCGACGTGTGGTCGCTCATGGGCGCGGGCCGAGGATGGCGTAGGCGAGGACACCGGTCGCGCCGAGGACCAGGGCGGTGCTCGTGGCCGGTGCCGTGTCTGCTGGTTGGGCCATCCAGGTGAGCACCCGCTGGTACGTCGCCGTCGCCGCCGGGGCCCAGAGCAAGGTCAGGAGGGTCCAGGTCAGCGGCAGGGCCCAGGCGCGGTCGGCGCCGAGGGTGGCCGCGCCGAGCGCGATCAGCCCGCTCATCCCGATGGCGTCGCGGACGATCTGCCCTGCCGGGGCGATCTGGTCTCCGGTCAGCGCGGTGGCGATGGCGATGACGGCGGCGCCGGCGGCGATCACATGCGCCGCCCGTCGTGGCGGCCAGGCGATGGCCGCGGTGCTGCTTGCGGCCGGGTGCACCACGCGGAAGATGCCCCAGCCAAGCGCCAGCCCGGTCACCGTGGCCGCGCCGGCGACGACCCC
>JAKEEW010000417.1 GCA_022616375.1 Sporichthyaceae bacterium | reverse complement strand
CGATCGTCGTGCAGTACGCGATGACCAGCGCGGCGTGCGTATTGATCAGACCGAGGTTCGCCATGATCGTGTAGATCGGCACGATCAGGATCGCGACCGGGAACATCTGGGTGACCAGGAATACCAGCAGCAGCTGGCGCCGGCCGGGGAAGTTGAACCTGGACAGCGCATAGCCGGCGGTCGCCGACATCCCGACGCCGATCACCATGGTGAACAGCGCCACCACCGCCGAGTTGAGCATCCAGCGCGGGACGTTCGTGTCGAACAGCACCCGCGCGTAGTTGTCGAACGTGAAGTCCTTGACCAGTGTGATCTCGGACGTCCGCACGGCGTACCCGGGCTTGAACGAGGTGAGCACCACCCAGACCACGGGAAGCAGCGCGATGACGCAGGCCAGGATCAGGGTGGCGTGCAGCAACACGGATCGCAGCGGGCTGCGCCGGCCGCGGCCGTGCGCCACGTCCGGGCTGGCCGCGACCGCCGGGATCGCAGTGCCGGTTGCCGATTCCGGGATCACCGTCATGCTCACCACACCTCCCCGTAGCGGCGCAGCGCCCGCCGGTACAGCGAGGCGAACACCAGCAGCATCGACAGGATCAGCACGCCGTAGGTGGCGGCCAGCGAGTAGTCCCGGATCCCGCTGAACGCGGCCCGGCCCGGGGTCAGCGCGAACGCGCGGCAATCCGTGCTGACGGCGCTGGACGTGCTCGGCTACGAACGCCCCGCCCAGCTGCGCGCGCGGACCGCGGGCCTGGTCGGGCTCGTGGTGCCCGAGCTGCACAACCCGATCTTTCCGGCGTTCGTCCAGGTCATCGAAACCGAGCTCACCCAGTTCGGGTTCACCCCGGTGCTGTGCACCCAGGCGCCCGGGGGGATCACCGAGGACGAGTACGTCGAGGAGCTGCTCGACCGCGGTGTGTCCGGCATCGTGTTCGTTTCCGGCCTGCACGCCGACACCACCGCCGACCCGGCCCGCTACCACGATCTGATCGCCAGGCGGCTGCCGATCGTGCTGGTAAACGGCTACGTCGCCGGGCTCGAGGCGCCGACCATCTCGACCGACGACGCGGCCGCGGCCGAGCTCGCGGTCGGCCACCTGGTCGCACTCGGGCACCGCCGGATCGGCCTGATCGCGGGCCCGCGGCGGTTCACCCCGGTGCAGCGCAAGCTCGCCGGCTTCCGCCAGGCGATGACCGCGCTCGCCGGTGCCGCTGACCCGGACGAGCTGGTGGAGCTGTCGCTGTTCTCGGTAGAGGGCGGTGCGCTGGCGGCCAAACGGTTGCTCGCCAAGGACGTGACCGCTTTGGTGTGCGCCTCCGATCTGATGGCCCTGGGTGCGGTCGGCGCGATCCGGGATGCCGGGCTAGCGGTTCCGGGCAAGGTCTCCGTGGTCGGCTACGACGACTCGACCTTGATGGCGTTCACCGACCCGCCACTCACCACGGTGCGCCAGCCGGTGCATGCGATGGGGCTGGCCGCGGTGCGGGCGCTGGTCGACCAGATCAAGAGCGAGCCGATCCCGAACGCCGAGTTCCTGTTCCGGCCGGAGCTGGTGGTCCGTGGCTCCACTGCGCCGGTATGACGCTGACGTTTCCCGGTGAGACCCCGACGTTGAGGAGAGCCGTGCCAGCGACCACGCCATGGTGGCGGGATGCCGTTGTCTACCAGGTGTACCTGCGCTCGTTTGCCGACGCCGACGGGGACGGGATCGGTGACCTGGCCGGGCTGCGCGCGCGGCTGGACTACATCGCCGCGCTCGGCGTGGACGCGATCTGGCTCAACCCGTGCTACCCCTCGCCGCAGGCCGACCACGGCTACGACATCGCGGACTACCTCGACATCGACCCGGCCTACGGCGACCTGTCCACGTTCGAGGCCCTGCAGAAGGAAGCCCGCGACCGCGGGTTGCGGGTGCTCATGGACCTGGTGCCGAACCACTGCTCGATCGCGCACCCGTGGTTCGTTGCCGCACTGGCCGCCGGACCGGGCAGTCCGGAGCGGGCCAAGTTCCATTTCGTCGGCGGGCGCGGCTGGCGCGGCAACCGGCCGCCGAACAACTGGCGGTCGGTGTTCGGCGGCCCGGCCTGGACCCGGGTCACCGAGCCGGACGGTAAGCCGGGCCAGTGGTACCTGCATCTGTTCGACAGCACCCAGCCCGACTTCAACTGGCAGCATCCCGAGGTTGCCGACTACTTCGACGAGGTGCTGCGGTTCTGGTTCGACCGCGGCGTCGAAGGGTTCCGGATCGACGTGGCGCACGGCATGGCCAAACACCCGACGCTGGCCAACTGGCGGCACCCGCGCAAGTACAACGCGCACATGTTCAACCGGCCGGAGGTGCATGCGGTGCACCGGCGCTGGCGCGCACTTGTGGACAGCTACCGGCCGGCGCGCGAGCTGACCTTGGTGGGCGAGATTTGGGTGCCCGCCGTCGCCGAGCTGGCCCGGTATTTGCGACCCGACGAGCTCCGGCAGGCGTTCTTCTTCGACCTGCTGACCCAACCCTGGAACGCGGCCAAGATGCGCAGCGCGATCCAGTCCGGGCTGGACAACATCGCCTCCACCGGGGCCACGGTGACCTGGGTGCTGTCCAACCACGACGTGCATCGGACCGTGACCCGCTACGGCCAGGAGCAGCCGACCAAGACCCCCGATCCCAGCGCCCTGATCGAGGTGACCCGCAACCGCGGCCCGGTCGATGTCCAACTCGGTACCGCCCGAGCCGGGGCCGGGATCCTGCTGCTGCTCGCACTGCCTGGCTCGGTGTACCTGTACCAGGGTGAGGAACTCGGCCTTCCCGAGGTGCTCGACCTGCCCGACGAGGTCCGCCAGGATCCGATCTGGCGGCGCTCCACGGGCACCAAGCACGGCCGGGACGGGTGCCGGGTGCCGCTGCCGTGGGCCGCGGCCGAGCCGACCTTCGGCTTCTCGCTCAACCACGCGGCCGGCGGAGCCCCGGCGGAACCGTGGCTACCGCAGCCCGACTGGTTCGCCGGCTGCGCCGTGGACGTGCAGCAGGAACGGCCGGACTCGATGTTGGCGCTGTACCGGCAGGCGCTGGCCTGCCGGCGCGAGCTCTGGGCCGGCGATGCGGAGTTGACCTGGGACGACCGGCTGGACCGGGCCGACCTGCTGGTGCTGACCCGGGGTAGCGCTCGTGCGGTGGTCGCGTTCGGGCCGGACCCGGTCGAGCTGCCGGCCGAGCTCGGCGAGATCGTGCTCGCGTCCGTGCCGATGACCGGCCGCACCCTGCCCGGCAACGCCGCCGCCTGGCTACGCAGCTAGTCGCGCTCGAATGTGACCGCGCTGCGCGGAGTGGTGTCCACGGTCAGCCGCAGCACGCCGGGGCGGGCGTAGTGCCCGACCGGGTCGAACTGCTGCCGGGAAGCGCGGGCGACCGCGGCGTCCACCTCGGCGTAGAGGATCTCCTCGCGCTCGGTGACCGGACCGGCCAGCACCTCGCCACCGGGCGCGACGATCATCGAGCAGCCGCGGCTACACCAGTCCTCGTCGCCGCCGTACAGCTGCCCGCGCAGCTCGGCAGGCACGTCGCTGCCGCGTAGCAGCGGGGCGACCGCGATCACGTAGACCCGGCCCTCCTTGGCGATGTGCCGCATGCTGGCTACCCAGGTGTCCGAGTTGTCCCAGGTCGGCGCGAGGTAGATCTCTACCCCCTGGGCGTACATCGCGGCCCGTGCCAGTGGCATGTAGTTCTCCCAGCACAGCAGCCCGCCGACCACGCCGAACGGAGTATGCACAACATCCAGCGTGGACCCGTCGCCCATCCCCCACAGCGTGCGCTCACCGCCGGTCGGCATGAGTTTGCGGTGCCGGCCGGCCAGGCTGCCGTCCGGTCCGAAGTAGAGCAGGGTGTTGTAGAGCGTCCCGCCGTCGATCTCGTTGACGCCCATCGCGACGTAGGCCCCGGCCGCCATGGCGGCCTCTCCGAGCCGATCGGTGACCGGGCCCGGGACGGCGACGGATTCCTCATACAGCCGCCGGACGAACGCGCTGTCGTGCCACGCGGCGGTCCGCCAGACCCAATCCGGGTAGGTCGGGATGAACGTCTCCGGGAAGACGATCAGCCGCGCGCCATCGGCCGCGGCTTGCGCGATCAGGTCGACCGCCTTCGCAACGGTTGCGTCGCGGTCCAGAAAAACCGGGCTGGCCTGCACGGCCGCCACGGTGACTGGTGCCATCCGAGATCCCTCGCACTCCCGTGATCACGCAAGCCATCGTCGCATGATCACGGGAGGTTGGGGCGGGAGATCAGTTGTCGGAGTCCTCGTCGATGATGAAGCCACGCATCGGCCCGCTGGTGGGACCACCTGAGGGCCCACCGCGCTGCTGCGGGGCGCCCGCGGTCACCGGCTGGCCGGCGGTACGTGGCCCGGCCGCCTCGTCGCTCTGCGACTCGAGCTGGCGCAGCTGGCCCTCGAGGTAGGAGCGCAGCCGGCTGCGGTACTCGCGCTCGAACTGCCGCAGGTCCTCGACCTTGCGCTCGAGGATCTGACGCTGCTGGTCGAGGCTGCCCATCGCGGCGCGGTGCTTCTCGGCGGCGTCACGCTCCAGTGCCTCGGCCCGGGCACGGGAGTCGCGCTCCACGGCCTCGGCCTTGGCCCGAGCCTCAGTGACGATCTTGTTGGCCTCGTTGCGGGCCTCGGCGATGGCCTGATCGGCGGTCTGCTGGGCCATGGCCAGCACCCGTGCGGCCCCATCCGAACCCGGACCGGCCGGCGCGGCAGGACCAGGCGGGGTGGGGATCAGGTCTTCCTTGCGCTCGATCGGGCCCGACCCGCCGGCTGCGGCGGCGCGGGTGGCGGCGGCGAGCTTGGCACGCAACTCGTCGTTCTCCCGCAGCAACCGGGTCAGCTCGGCCTCGACCTCGTCGAGGAAGGCGTCGACCTCGTCCTCGTCGTAGCCCTCACGCAGGCGGACGGTCGTGAACTGCTTGTTCCGCACGTCCTCGGGGGTCAAAGGCATCTCTCCACCTCAGGCTGATCCAACACGACCGGGAAGACCTTACCGCGTCAGAGCTGCGACACGAGGCCTATCAGAATGTTGACAATGATAAAAAGCACCAAAAACGATAGATCAAGAGAGATTCCGCCCAACCGGAGCGGCGGAATGAACCGCCTCAGCAGCTTCAACGGTGGGTCGGTGATGCTGTAAGTGATCTCCAACAGGACCACCATCAGACCCTTGGGCTGGTAGCTGCGCGCGAACATGAACACGTAGTCCATGACCAGCCGAAAGATCAACAAGAACAGGAAGATCCACAACGCGACGGACAGCACGTCGCCGATCGCGCTCATCAAAGGGCCTTGCTGGGTCGATCCGGGCTACAAAGATCTGCCAACGTGGCGCTCCGGCTCGGAGGGCGCTGGACCACCCAGTCCGTAGCGAGCGGTATCCAGGCGTCGGCCCGGCTAGGCGGAGGAGGAGTCGATAGTGGAACTATCGGCGACGACGACAACGCAGCCGGTCGGCGTCTGGGGGTCGCGTAGCAGGACATGGGTGGTGCAGTGTCCTCCTAGCTCTGGTTGAAGAAACCGCCCTCGGCGATACGCCGCTTGTCCTCGGCGGTGACGTCGACATTAGCAGGCGAGAGCAGGAACACCTTGTTGGTCACGCGCTCGATCGTTCCGTGCAGACCGAACACCAAGCCGGCGGCGAAGTCGACCAGGCGCTTCGCGTCGGTGTCATGCATCTCGGTGAGATTCATGATCACCGGCGTGCCGTCCCTGAAGTGCTCGCCGATCGTGCGGGCCTCGTTGTACGTGCGCGGATGCACGGTCGTGATCCGGTAGGACAGGCCACCGAGCTGCGCCGGCACGGCCTGCACCATCGTGCGCCGCTCTGGCATCGGCGATACGTTGCCGCCGTTGGACCGCTGCTCCGGGCGGAACTCCTCCCTGCGGTCGTCCACGAACTCGTCGTAGTCGCCGTACTCACCCTCGTAGCGGTGGTCCTCGTCCTCCATGAGGCCGAGGTAGACCGCCATCTTGCGCATGGCCCCGGCCATACTCCCTCACCTTCCGGTCTGGTCCCGGCGGGCGGCCGAACTGCTGCTGGCCTTTGCCTGGTGGTTAGGGACGTTACCGGAGTGGCGGCCGGGATCCGAGCAATGCGCTGCCGACACGCACGTGTGTCGCGCCGGCACCGATGGCCGGTTCCAGGTCCGCGCTCATCCCGGCGGACACGATCCGGGCCTGCGGGTAGCGGCTCCGCAGCGCCTGGACCAGCGGTTCCAGCCGCTCGAACGCGGGCACCGGGTCCTGGTCAAGCGGGGCCACCGCCATCAGCCCGGCCAATTGCAGGTTCGGGGCGGTGTGAACCAGGTCGGCCAGTTCGAGCATGCCGGCCGGGTCGATCCCACCGCGGCCCCGGGCCGGCTGCAGGCTCACCTGCACCAGGCAGCCGAGCTCGCGGCCGGCGCGCTCGGCAGCGGTGTCCAGCGCGGCCACCAACCGGTCCCGGTCCACCGAGTGCACCAGGTGCGCATACTCCGCGACCGACCGTGCCTTGTTGGTCTGCAGCTGTCCGATGAAGTGCCAACGCAGGTCCAGCTCCGCGCACGCGGCCGCCTTGGACGCCGCCTCCTGGTCCCGGTTCTCCCCGATGTCACGAATGCCTAGTGCGGCCAGGCGCCGGACGTCGTCGGCCGGGAAGGTCTTGGTGACCGCGACCACCGTGAGCTCGTCCCGGTTCCGTCCGGCGGCCGCGCACGCGGCCTGCAGCCTGGCCTCGAGCGCAGCCAGTTTGGAGGCCAGCTCGGCGCTGCGGTCGGTCACGGCTCCAACCAGACGTAGCCGGCGAAGCGCCCGCTCGGCGAGCCTTCGCGCCGGTGCGAGTAGTGGTCGGGCGACTCCATCGTGCAGACCGGGAACCGGGTCACCGTCGGGACGCCACCGGCACGCAACTGCGCGGCCACGCCGGCCGCGATGTCCAGGGCCGGGGTGCCCTGCCGGGTGAGCGCCCGGGCGGCCGGAACCGCCGCGGCCACCTCGGCCTGCATCGGGGCCGGCACCTCGTAGCAGCCGCCGCAGACCGAGGGCCCGATCGCCGCGACCGCACGCTCCGGATTGGCGCCAAGCTCGCGCATCCGGTCAAGCAGCGCGGGCACCACACCGCGGACCAGCCCGGGTCGGCCCGCGTGCCCCGCTCCGACCATGCCGATGTCCGGATCCGCGACCAGCACCGGAGTGCAGTCGGCGGCGAGCACCGCGAGGACAAGCCCGCGCCGCGTGGTCACTACCCCATCGGCCTGCGGAGCGTCGCCGTTCCACTGCTGCTCGGCGACCACCACGTCGGCACCGTGGACCTGGTGCAGGAACACCACCCGGTCCGGATCGATCCCAAGCCGGCCGGCCACCGCCCGCCGGTTGGCGGCCACCTGATCCGGATCGTCGCCTACCCGGCTGCTGAGGTTGCAGCCGTCGAAGGGCGCGCTACTGTGCCCGCCGTGCCTGTCGGTGAACACGTACCGGGTTCCCGGACCGAGAGTGCCGCTGATCATTACCGGCACCCTATCTACCGGGGAACCCACTGGCCGCCCGGCGGGTGTTAGGGGTGTGACCAGCTCCGAAGGAGTGCCCGGCGAAGGGCCTGCCCTGCTGTACGCGACGACGTACGCGCGCCTGGTGTCCGTAGTCGCCGTTGCGGCCGGGAGCCGGGCCGAGGCCGAGGAGGTCGTGCAGGAAGCGTTCGTCCGCCTGCTCCTGCGGTGGTCGACCGTGTCCCGCTACGACAATCCCGAGGCGTGGGTGCGGTCGGTCGCGTTCCGACTGCTGTCCAACCGGCACCGCACGCCCGGGTTGCCCGTCGCGTGCTGGGCCGGAGCTCACCGGTCGAGTACGGACCGCCGGCTACCGCAGACCGGATCGACGTCCGGCGGGCGCTGGCGACGTTGCCGCTGGTACAACGCCAGGCGGTCGTGCTGCATCACCTGCTCGACCCACCGGTCGCCGAGATCGCGGCCGAGCTCGGCCGGCCTGTCGGCACGGTCCAATCGCGGCTGTCCAGGGCCCGGGAGGCACTCGCACAGCTGCTCGGTGAGGAAGTGACAATCGATGCCTGACCTGCGAGAACTACTGACTGCGGAGTCCGAGCGGCAGCGACCTCACCTGATCCCACCGTTCGAGCAGCTGACCGCCCGGGCCCGCCGTCGCACGCTCCGCCGGGCGGCCGTGGCCGCCGGCACGGTCGCCGTTCTAGCGGTCGTGACCGCCGGCATCGCCCTACGACCCGACAGCGACCGCACCCGCCCGGCCGGAGAACCGGACTGGACGGTCGCGACCGCATGCCCCGGCTGGTCGCCGGACCCGGCTCAGCAGGGCCTCGGCGTGCGGCTACCGGAAGACCTTCGTCCGATCACCGAGGCGTTCGTATGCGCAACGACGTCGCGTGCCGTGCCCGGCGATGGACAGTGGCAGTTTCAGGAGGCGCGCCGAATCGTCGGCGGCCTCCCCGAGCTCCTTGCCGCCTACCAGATGCCTGATCTACCACGGCCGAACTCCTGCACCTGGGACATCGACCTGCTACCGACCGTGTGGCTGCACAGTTCGTCCGTGGTCGGGGTGCGCGCGCCGCTGGACGGCTGCATGCACTCGTCGGAGCTGGCGGCTACGGCATTCCAGAAACTCACGACGGTCATGGTCGCCTCGGAGCCCATCCGCCAGCAAACTACCCAACTCGCCCTGGACAGTGGATGCGATCAGGATGCCGAGAACAGGATGGCCAACCGCGACTACGACAGCACCGGCGCGGCGCCGATGGACGTGCCTGAAGCACTCTCGCTAGAGCCGCATCGGGTCTGCAGCTACGACGACGACGGCTCCGAGGAGGCTTGGCAGCTGGTCGCGGCGGCCAACTTCGATACGGCTCAGATCGCGCAGTTCGACGCGGCGCTGCGCGAGGTACGCCAGGATCCGTCTTGCGAGCGCGGCGTGGAAACCATGTTCACCGTGATCTACCCTCCGGGCGATGACGGCGGGTTGACCACCTATGTCGCGGTGGATGGCTGCGCTGTCCAGCAGCTCGGCAGCTACTGGCGAGCCACCGAGGAGCTTCGAGCGCTGCTCCCCCGGCCGGACTGACCGCTACTTCAAGAAGTCGGGGATGTCCAGGTCGTCGTCAAGCTCGTCGGTGAGCACGATCGTCCGGCTCCCGACTGGGGCGGCATCGCCGTTCCAAGCGCGACGCGGGGCCGGAACCGGTTCGCCGACGTCCAGCGGCTCCGCGTCCACCACCCTGGCTCGCCGGGTGTAACCGTCGACCATTCGGGACGGCTCGCCGCCTTCGAACCCGGCCGCGATGACCGTCACCCGCACCTCGTCGCCGAGCGCGTCGTCGATCACCGCACCGAAGATGATGTTGGCCTCCGGGTGGGCCACCTCGGCGACCAGCCGGGCCGCTTCGTTGATCTCGAACAGTCCGAGATCGGAACCGCCCGCGATCGATAGCAGCACCCCGCGGGCGCCGTCGATCGAGGCCTCGAGCAGCGGGCTCGCGATCGCCATCTCGGCGGCCGACACGGCGCGGTCGTCGCCGCGGGCCGAACCGATCCCCATCAGCGCCGAGCCGGCCTCGCACATGACCGACTTCACGTCGGCGAAGTCCAGGTTGATCAGGCCGGGCGTGGTGATCAGATCGGTGATGCCCTGCACCCCGGACAGCAGCACCTGGTCGGCCGACTTGAACGCGTCCAGCACGCTGATGCTCTTGTCCGAGATGGCCAGCAGCCGGTCGTTCGGGATGACGATGAGCGTGTCGACCTCATCGCGCAGCTTGTCGATGCCGTCATCGGCCTGGCTGTGCCGGCGCTTGCCCTCGAAGCTGAACGGCCGGGTCACCACACCGATGGTCAGCGCGCCGAGCGAGCGGGCGATGCCGGCGACCACGGGCGCGCCCCCGGTGCCGGTGCCGCCGCCCTCGCCAGCGGTCACGAACACCATGTCGGCGCCCTTGAGCACCTCTTCGATCTCTTCGCGGTGGTCCTCGGCCGCCTTGCGCCCGACATCCGGGTTGGCGCCGGCGCCAAGCCCTCGAGTGAGCTCGCGGCCCACGTCGAGCTTGACGTCGGCATCGGACATCAGCAGCGCTTGCGCGTCGGTGTTGATGGCGATGAACTCGACGCCCTTGAGGCCGACCTCGATCATGCGGTTGACGGCGTTTACGCCGCCACCGCCGATCCCGACCACCTTGATGACTGCCAGGTAGTTCTGGGGAGCGCCCACCTCGGTGCCTCTCACCTCGCCGTACCGCATCTGCCACCCGCGCCTGCGCAGGCTGCCCGCGAGCCCTCACCCTCAGCTAGAGGCCTAGAGCTATGTCAACTTTTCAACCTTGTGCGCCACGGTAGGTGCCGGCCGGGGAGGGGTCAAAGACCGCGACGATCCCGGCGTGTCGCGATCGTCGCAGGTCAGCTGCGCCAAGATCGATGTGACCGGAACCCGCCGGCGAGCACCTGGCTACTCGCCGGTCGAGCCGTCCAGCTGCTCGCGCAAGATGTCCAGATGGCCGTTGTGCCTGGCGGTCTCCTCGAGCATGTGCAGCAGGATCCAGCGCAGGCTGTATTGCTTGCCGCGCACCGTGCGCGGGGCGACGAAGTCCAGGTCCGGCACGTCCGCGACCAGCCGGCGGGAGATGGCGCACTCGGCTTCGTAGCCGGCCAGCAGGCCGGCCACCGTGTCGGTGCCGGCGACCCGGAAGTCGGCGTCCGGGTCGTCCACGGTGGACAGCATCGGCACGTCGTCACGACCGGCGAGCACCATCTGGAACCACCACCGCTCGACCTCGGCCAGGTGCTTGACGATGCCGGCCGCGGTCGTGACCGACCCGACCAAGCGTTTGCGCGCGTCCGCCTCGGACAGCCCGGCCACCTTGCGATGCACGGTGGCGCGATGCCAGTCGAGGAACTCCTCGAGCATCCCCCGCTCCGGCCCGGTACTCATGGTCCTCCTCTGGTCGCCGGCGCATCCGGCGCGCTGACGTCGTAGACCTGCGCCGACCGGTGCAGCAGCACCGCCAGCACCTCAGACTTGCGAGTCGAGTCGGCGGCACTACCCCAGATGATCCGGGTGCCGTCGCGCAGCACCAGAGTCACGTCGGCGGTGCTGGTCGCCACGACCTCGGCAATCTTGGTAGCGACCGACCGGGGCACCGCTTCGAGTATGGTCACCACCGCGCGAACCGTGCCGGCCTGCAGCCCGCTCGGATCGGCCCGTAGCCGCGGCACCCCGGTGGGCACCGCACCTACCGTCTCGAACCCGACCGCATCGAAGTCGACCAGCAGATACCCGCTCTGCTCCGGGACGGCCACCGCCGGGCGGCGCTCGTCCACCGTGATCCGAACCGTGTGCGGCCAGCTCCGGGAGACCACCACGTCGCGGACCGCGGGCAGGGTCGCCACCCTGGCCTCGATCGCGGCCAGGTCCACCCGGGCCAGCGGGATGTCCAGCGGAGTCGCGGCCACCGCGCGAACCTGCTCGGCGGTCAGCCGGTGCACCCCGACCACGCTGACCTTGCGAGCGGTCAGCCAGGACGACCAGCCGACGATCCAGCCGGCCAGACCGGCCAGCAGGGCAATCACCAGCAAGGCCAGCAGTGGCCTGGTCCAGCGTGCCCGGTCGGCGCGGCGGGCCGCGGCCTGTCGGGCACGGAACCGCTGCTGCGAGTCCGGCCTGGGCGGCTCGGCCGGCCGCGTCATGGTCTGCTCGGCCGGCCGGGCCGGCGGCCGAGCCATCAGCCGGCCTCAAGTCGGGCCAGCAGGAGCGGCGCCAGGTCGGTCACGTCGCCGGCCCCGAGGGTCAGCACCACGTCACCGGGCCGGATCGTGGCGGCCAGTACGGCTGGCACATCACAGTCGGCCGGCATGAAGCGCACCCGCTCCGCCGCAAGCGGCACCGCTTCAGCCACCACCGCCCCACTCACGCCGGGCAGCGGATCCTCCCTGGCCGCATACACGTCGAGCACGACCACCTCGTCGGCCAGGCCGAGCGCCGCGCCGAACTCGGCGGCGAAGTACCTGGTCCGGCTGTACAGATGGGGCTGGAACACGGCCACCACCCGGCCCGAGCCGGCCACCCGGCGGGCCGCCCGCAGCGTCGAGGCGACCTCAGTCGGATGGTGCGCGTAGTCGTCGTACACGGTCACCCCGCCGGCCCGGCCGCGCAGCTCGAACCGGCGCCGGGTGCCGGTGAACCCGGCCAGCCCGGAGACTAGCGCGGCCGCGGGCAGACCCAGCTCGAGCCCGACGGTCAGCGCTGCCGCGGCGTTCGCCACGTCGTGCCGTTTCGGATCGGCCACCCAGGCGGTCAGCGGCGGGTGGCCGGGCACGGCCAGCGTGAACGACCAGCCGGTGCGGTCGGGCGCCACCGCGGTGATCGCGACGTCGGCATCCGGCGCTTCGCCGTATCCGAGCACGCGCACGCCGCGGGCCCTGGCCGACTCGGCCAGCGCCCGCGCCCCCGGATCGTCCACGCAGGTCACCAGGAAGCCATCCGGGCGGACCCGGTCGGCGAAGTCCACGAATCCCTTGGCCACCGCCTCCGCGGTGCCGTAGTGATCCAGGTGGTCGGGCTCCACGTTGGTGACGATCGCGGCGTACGGGGTGTAGAGCAGGAAGGACCCGTCGCTCTCGTCGGCCTCGGCGACGAACAGCTCACCGGTCCCGTCGTAGGCGCCCTCGCCGGTGGCCAGCAGCGTGCCACCGATCGCGAACCCCGGATCCGCGCCGGCCGCGCGCAGCATCACCGCGAGCATCGAGGTGGTCGTGGTCTTGCCGTGGGTGCCGGCCACCGCGACGGTCCGGCGGCCCTGCATCACCGCGGCCAGCGCGGCCGCGCGGGGCAGGATGAGCAGCCCGCGCTCGACCGCCGCCCGGTACTCCGGGTTGGACTCACGGATCGCGGTGGACACCACCACGGTGTTCGCGGCACCCAGGTGGGCGGGGTCATGGTTGGAATAGACCTCGGCGCCCAAGGCGGCGAGCCCGGCCAGCTCGGCGGAGTCCTTCGCATCGCTGCCGGACACCGCGATCCCCCGGCCCCGCATGATCCGGGCGATGCCGGACATGCCGGCGCCACCGATGCCGATGAAGTGCACCTGCCCGAGGGCGTCAGCCGGTGGGATCTCCCCCACCACCGAAACGATCACTGCCCGTCCCCGGGACCGAGACCGGGACCGGCGCCGCTGCCGGCAGCCGGATCCGATGCTGGGCTGCTGCCGCGGGCCGCTCCCCTGGCCGCGGCCTTGCGCACCATCCGGACCAAGACCTGGTCGGCGTCCCGGTGCCCGCAGGACGCGGCCGCCGCACCCATCGTGGCCAGCCGGTCCGGGTCGGTGAGCACCGGGATCACGTGCCCGGAGATCCAGGCCGCGTCCAGGTCGGCGTCGTCGACCACGAGACCGCCGCCGGCGCGCACGATCGGCTCCGCGTTGAGCCGCTGCTCGCCATTGCCGATCGGGAGTGGCACGTAGGCGGCGGGTAGGCCGACCGCGGCGAGCTCGGCACAGGTCAGCGCACCGGCCCGGCACAGCATGAAGTCCGCGGCCGCGTAGGCCAGCTCCATCCGCTCCAGGTACGGCACGGCGCGGTAGGTCGGCGCACCGGTGGCCGGAGGCGGCAGCGTGACGGTGTTGGCCGGGCCGTGCGCGTGCAGCACCTGTACCCCGGCCGCGGCCAGCGCCGGGGCGGCCGCTACCGCGGCCTCGTTGAGCCGGCGCGCACCCTGCGAGCCACCGGACACCAGCAACGTCGGCGCGGCCGGACCCAGGCCGAGCTCGGCCCTGGCCGGTGCCTGGGTCGCGCCCCGGTCCAGGTTCGTGATCGCCGACCGCAGCGGGATGCCTACGAACCGGGCGTGCGGCAGCCGAGTGTCCGGCGTGCTGGTCGCGACGAACCGGGTGAACCGGGCACCGATCCGGTTGGCCAAACCGGGTCTGGCGTTGGCCTCGTGCACCACGATCGGCACCTGCCGCCGGCGCGCGGCCAGGTAGGCGGGCAGCGCCACGTAGCCGCCGAACCCGACCACGACGTCGGCCTTGACGTCGTCCAGGATGCCGGCCGCCTGGTCGACCGCATCGCGCAACCGGCCCGGCACCCGCAGCAGGTCGGCGGTGAGCCGGCGCGGCAGCGGCACCGCCGGGATCAGGCGCAGGTTGTAGCCGTGCTTGGGGATCAGCTCGACCTCGAGCCCGCGCGCGGTTCCGAGCGCGGTGATCCCGATGCCCGGGTCTTCGCGGCGCAGCGCGTCGGCGAGGGCGAGCGCGGGCGAGATGTGTCCGGCGGTGCCACCGCCGGCGAGCACGACCTGCACAGCTTCCGATCCTCCTCCGTGTCCCGGTTACCGACCCGGCCGGGTCGGGCTCAGCCGAGTCGGGCTCAGCCGGGCCGCGAGCCGGCGCAACCGGCCAGGTCCTCGGGCGGCCAGCGCGGCCCTGGCGCCTGGCTCGGCGCGGGCGAACGCCAGCAGCATGCCGATCCCGAACAGGCTGGGCAGCAACGCGGACCCACCGTAGGACACCAGCGGGAGCGGCAGGCCGGCGATCGGCAGGAGTCCGAGCACCGCGCCGATATTGATGACCGCTTGGACCATCAGCCAGCTCGTGACGCCGGCCGCCGCAAGCCGGATGAATGTGTCCGAGGTGCGCAACGCGATCCGCAGCCCGCCGTAGGCCAGCGCGGCCAGCAGCACCAGCACCACCAGCGTGCCGACCAGGCCGAGCTCTTCGCCCAGAATGGCGAAGATGAAGTCGGTATGCGCCTCAGGCAGCGCACCCCATTTCTGCCGGCTCGCCCCGAGCCCGACCCCGAACAGCCCGCCGGAGGCCAGGGCGTACAGGCCCTGCCCGGCCTGGTAGCCGGTGTCCAGCACGTCCGCGAACGGGTCCCGGAACCCGGTCAGCCGGCTGGTCCGTTCCTGGTCGATCGAGATGAAGTAGGTCACCGCAACCGCGGTGCCGGTCACCAGCAACGCGAAGAACCGGATCGGGGTGCCGGCGAACCAGAGCAGCGCGAGCAGCACCGAGACCAGGATCACCGCGGTGCCCAGGTCGTTGCCGAGCAGCACCAGCGCCAGGATCAGCGCCACCACGGGAACCAGCGGCACGAACAGGTGCCGCCATTGGGTCAGCAGCTTGAGCCGGTGCTTGCGGGCGACCAGGTCGGCACCCCAGATCACGATCGCGAGCTTGGCGAACTCGGCCGGCTGGATCCGGATCGAGTCGGTGATGATCAGCCAGTTCCGGTTGCGGTTCACCTCGTGCCCGATGCCGGGCACCAGTACCAGGACGAGCAGGACGATCGTGCCGAGCAGCAGCGGGTAGGCCAGCGCCCGGTAGAAGCTGACCGGCAGCCGGGAGGCGATCCACAGCAGCGGAAGCCCGATGGCGACCCACAGCGCCTGCTTGTCCAGGAAGTAGAAAGTGTCCTCGTACTCCCGCAATGCCCGGATCGACGACGCCGACAGCACCATTACCAGGCCGAGCATGGTGAGCAGCAAGGTCGCGCCGAGAACCAGGTAGTACGAGGCCAGCGGCCGATCCAGCAACCGGATCGCGGCCACCAGCCGGCGGCCGGCCCGGATTGCCTGGTTCGAACCCTCCGGCTGGCCGGCGCGACCCGACCTACCCGCCCGACCTGGCCGACTCGCCCGACCTGGCCGACCCGCCCGGTCGGTGCGCGCCGTGGCCGAGCCTGCCGCCATCCCCGCTCACCCGCCACGCGCGGCGCGCAGCCGCGCCACCGCCGCGGCGAACCGCTCGCCCCGGTCGCCGTAGTTGACGAACATGTCCATCGACGCGCACGCCGGCGCCAGCAGCACGGTGTCGCCCGGTTGGGCGAGCCGGCTGGCCTGCGCGACGATCTCGTCCATGACCTCAGTGTCGGTCCTGTCGACCGTGACGACCGGGACATCCGGCGCGTGTCGCGCAAGCGCGTCGGCGATCACCGCCCGGTCCGCGCCGATCAGCACGACGCCGCGCAACCGGTCCCGCACCGCCTCGGCCAGCTGGTCGAAGTCGGCACCCTTGGCCAGCCCGCCGGCGATCCAGACCACCCGGTCATAGGCCTGGATGGAGGCGGCCGCGGCGTGCGGGTTGGTCGCCTTGGAGTCGTCCACGTACCCGACCTCGCCTACGGTCGCCACCAAAGCGATCCGGTGCGGATCCGGCCGGAACGCGCGCAGCCCGTCCCTGACCGCGGCGGCCGGCACCCCGTAGGCCCGGGCCAGTGCGGCTGCGGCCAGCGCGTTGGCGACGTTGTGCGGTGCGGCCGGCTGTAGGTCGGAAAGCCTGGCCAGCTCTGCCGCAGAGTTGACCCGCTCGGCCACGAACGCCCGGTCGACCAGGTAGTCGTCGACCACGCCCACCATCCCGACCGCCGGGATGCCGAGTGTGAAACCGATGGCCCGACAGCCCGGTTGCACGTCGGCGGCGCGCACCAGCTCCTCGGTCACCGGGTCGGCCACGTTGTAGACGCAGGCGACCTGGTTGCCTTGGTAGACCTTGCCCTTGGCGGCCGAGTAGCCGGTCAGCGTGCCGTGCCAGTCCAGGTGGTCCGGAGCCACGTTGAGCACCGCCGCCGAGTGCGCCTGGACCGTGCTCGACCAGTGCAGCTGGAAGCTGGACAGCTCGACCGCGAGCACGTCGTAGCCGGGCTCGGCGGCCACCACCTCCAGCAGTGGGGTGCCGACGTTGCCGGCCGCGGTGGTCCGCAGCCCGGCCGCGGTCAGCATCGAGGCCAGCATCCGGACCGTGGTGGTCTTACCGTTCGTCCCGGTCACCAGCAGCCAGGGCGCCGGCCGCGGGCCGGCCCGCAACCGCCAGGCCAGCTCCACCTCGCCCCAGATCGGGATCCCGGCCGCGGCGGCACTGGTGAGCAGACCGGTCGCCGGTGCCCAACCCGGCGACGTCACCACCAGCTGGACTCCGGCCGGTACCGAGTCCGGCGCATCCGCCCCGAGCCTGACCCGGGCGCCGAGAATCTCCAGCAGGGTCGCCTTGTCCCGCTCGCCCGGACCATCCTTGCCGTCTACCACGGTGACCGCCGCACCCAGCTGCAGCAGCGCGTCCGCGGCGGCGAACCCGGACACCCCGATGCCCGCGACCAGCACGGACAGCTGCGGCCATGGCGCCGATCGATCCGCCCCGGCCAGCCAGTCGGGCGCCACGCTCATACCCCGGTGACCCACTCGGCATAGAAGACCGCGAGCCCGAACGCCACGCACAGCCCGGCGATGATCCAGAACCGGATCACGATGGTGATCTCGTTCCACCCGGCCAGCTCGAAGTGGTGCTGCAGGGGCGCCATCCGGAACACCCGGCGGCCGGTGAGCTTGAACGCGGCCACCTGGATGATGACCGAGATCGTGATGATCGCGAACAGCCCGCCGAGCAGAAGCAGAAGCAGCTCGGTCCGGGTGGTGATGGCCAGGCCGGACAGCGCGCCGCCGAGCGCCAGCGATCCAGTGTCGCCCATGAAGATCCGGGCCGGGGACGCGTTCCACCACAGGAACCCGAAACAGGCGCCCATCAGGGCGGCCGCGACCACCGCCAGATCCAGCGGGTCGCGCACCTCGTAGCACTTGAACTGGGATGCGGTGTTGAACTCGCAGCTCTGCCCGAACTGCCAGATGCCGACCAGCACATACGCGCCGAACACCATCACCGACGTGCCGGTGGCCAAGCCGTCCAGGCCGTCGGTCAGGTTCACCCCGTTCGAGGTGCCGGCAATCATGATGTAGGCCCAGATCACGAACACGATCGGTCCCAGCACCAGCACGGTGTCCCGAGTGAACGAGAGCGCGGTAGAGGCCGGCGCGTTGCCGCGCTCGTCCACGAACTGCAGCGCGAGCACCGCGAACCCGACCGCGACCAGGGTCTGGCCGGCCAGCTTCGCTTTCGTCCGCAGGCCGAGGCTGCGCTGTTTGGAAATCTTGATGAAGTCGTCGATGAACCCGACCACACCCATGCCGGTCATCAGCAGCAGCACCAACACGCCGGATGCGGTGGGCGGGTCGAGGGTCACCAGCTTGGCCACGACGTAGCCGGCCAGCGCGGCCAGGATGATGATCGCGCCGCCCATGGTCGGAGTGCCGCGCTTGGTGTGGTGGCTAGTCGGGCCGTCGTCCCTGATCAGCTGGCCGTAGCCACGGTTGACGAACAGCCTGATGGCGAGCGGGGTGCCCAGCAGCGAGACGAGCAGGGCCACCGCGGCGGCCACCAGGACGCCTCTCACTGCACCACCTCCACCGGCCCGGACCCCGGCTCCGGGCGATCTGCCGCGCGACCCGCGGCGTCGGTTCGTTCGGACTCGAGCAACCCGGCGGCCACCCGCTCCAGGCCGATCGCTCTCGAGGCCTTGACCAGCACGACGTCACCGGGGCGCAGCTGCTCCCGAACGAGATCGAGAGCGGCCTGCGCGTCGGCAACGTACACCGACTCGTCCGCCCCGGACCCCTCCAGGCTGGCGCCGAGATGGATCGGTCTGGCTCCCTGTCCGACGACGACCAGCCGGGAAATGTTCAGTCGGACCGCCAGCCGGCCGATCGCGTCGTGCTCCTCGGCCGAGGTCGGGCCGAGCTCGCGCATCTCGCCGAGCACCGCCCAGGTCCGGCGGTCGCGCCCGATCGCCACCAGCGCCTGCAGGGCGGCGCGCATCGAGTCCGGGTTGGCGTTGTACGCGTCGTTGACCACGACCACCCGGTCCGGACGCTCGGTCACCTCCATCCGCCACCGGCTGGCCGGGGTGGCCGCCGAGAGCGCGGCGGCGATCCGGTCCACCGGCAAGCCGAGTGAGCCGGCGACCGCGGCGGTGGCCAGCGCATTTCCGACGTGATGCGCGCCGACCAGACGCATCCCCACCGGTGCCGAGCCGGTCGGGGTGTGCAGCACGAAGTGCGGCTGCCCGGCTCGATCGAGCTCGACCTCGGTAGCGGACACGTCGGCGCCCGGTCCGGTGCCGAACGTCACCACCGTGGCCTGGGTCACCGCGCGCATCGTGGCCACCTGCGGGTCGTCCGCGTTCAGCACCGCAACCCCGTCCGCCGGCAGTGCCTGGACCAGCTCGGACTTGGCCTTGGCGGTGGCTTCCCGGCTGCCGAACGCCTCGGCGTGGGCGACCCCGACGTTGAGCACCGCGCCGACCTTGGGTGGCGCGATCTCGCACAGGTAGGCGATGTGTCCGGCGCCTCTGGCCCCCATCTCGAGCGCCAGGTAGCGGGTCTGCGGATCGGCCCGCAACACGGTCAGCGGCAACCCGATCTCGTTGTTGAACGAACCGGCCGGCGCGATCGTCGGGCCCAGCTCGGGCAGCACCGCGGCCAGCAGGTCCTTGGTGCTGGTCTTGCCGGTCGACCCGGTAACCCCGATCACGGTGATCGCCGGCAGCCTGGCCAGCACCGCGGTAGCCAGCTTGCCCAACCCGGCGATCGGGTCGGCCACCACGATCGCCGGCACCCCGACCGGTCGCGCGGCGAGCACCGCGACCGCGCCGGCCGCGACCGCCGCGCCGGCGAAGTCGTGACCGTCGACCTGCTCACCGGAGATCGCGACGAACAGTCCACCGGGCTCGACGGCCCGCGAGTCGACCCCGACCGCACCGGTCACCAGCTGCCCGGGCTCGGCCCCATCGGCCAGCCGGCCGTCGACCGCGGCCGCGATCTCGGCGAGCGTGGTCGGGATCACGGCCCGGCCCCGGCTTCGATCGCGGCCCGGAGCACCACCCGGTCGTCGAACGGCCGCACCACCCCGGCGGTTTCCTGGCCCTGCTCGTGGCCCTTGCCGGCGACCACGACGGTGTCACCGGCAGCGGCGTGGTGGACCGCGAGCGCGATCGCGGCGGCCCGGTCCGGCTCGACCAACAG
Source organism: Sporichthyaceae bacterium (assembly GCA_022616375.1). Taxonomy (GTDB): domain Bacteria; phylum Actinomycetota; class Actinomycetes; order JAKEEW01; family JAKEEW01; genus JAKEEW01. Next base: position 9,002 of record JAKEEW010000417.1, on the reverse strand, counting down.
CTGCGCCCGGTCCTCGGCCGGCACGGCGTCCGCGCCGGACTGGATCGCCGCGATGATGCTCTGCGGGTCCTCCGAGCGTGGGTTGTCATTAGTAAATATGACGACATCGGCGCCCTGGGCCGCCAACCGGCCCATCACCGGACGCTTGCCCCGATCCCGGTCCCCGCCGCAGCCGATGACCAGGATGATCCGGCCCTTGGTGACTTCGCGGACCGAGCGCAGCACCGCTTCGAGCGCGGCCGGCTTGTGCGCGTAGTCCACGATCGCAAGGAAGTCCTGGCCGGCGTCGACCCGCTCCATCCGCCCCGGCGTGCCGACCACCGAGGTCACCCCGGCGACCGCCGCCTCCAGCGGGATCCCTGCAGTGACCAGCGTGGCGATGGCGCCGAGCGCGTTGTCGACGTTGAACGGTCCTGGCAGGTGCACGTCCAGTCCGACCCGGCCGACCGGCCCTGCCACCTGCAGCGAGCTGCCGTCCGGGCGCAGCTTGACCTGCTCGGCCCGCCAGTCGGCGGTGGGCTCGCCGGACACCGAGAAGCTGACCAGCGGCACCGCCGCGGTCTCCAGCAGCCGGCGGCCGTACTCGTCGTCGAGGTTGACCACGCCACGCCTGGCGTAGGCCGGGGTGAACAGCATCGCCTTGGCGGCGAAGTACTCCTCGTAACTGCCGTGAAAGTCCAGGTGCTCCTGGGACAGGTTGGTGAACAGCGCCGCGTCGAACGTGGTGCCGGCGACCCGGCCGAACGCGAGCGCATGACTGGACACCTCCATCGCGACCGCGCTGGTCCCACGTTCCCGCATCAGCGCGAACAGTGCCTGCAGGTCCGGCGCCTCCGGGGTGGTGAACGCGCTGCTGACCGCCTCGTCGCCGATCCTGGTCTGCACGGTTCCGATCAGCCCGGTGGTGTGCCCCGCGGCGCGCAGGCCGGCCTCGAGCAGGTAGGTCGTCGTGGTCTTGCCCGCCGTCCCGGTCACGCCGAGCAGCAGCAGTGCGTGCCCCGGGTGCCCGTACAGCCAGGCCGCCAGCGGTCCCAGCACGTCGCGGGGGGCGGGGACCTCCAGCACCGGTATCGGCCGGCCGCTCGCCGCCGTGGTGGGTTGGGCAGGCGCCCAGCCTGCCTCAACCGATCCGGACAACCTCCGGCCTTCAAAGCTGGTGTTGGCCAGGCTGGCGGCCCCGGCAGTGTCGGTGAGGATGGCGACGGCGCCGGCGGTCACGGCCGCCGCGGCGTGCGCGGCGCCGTGGGTGTTTGCACCGGGAAGTGCGACATAGAGATCACCCGGTTGGATCCGGCGGGAGTCATGGGTAAGTCCGGAAACCGCAACCTCGTCCCAATCGGGCGCGATGGTCTGCACACCGGCGGTTCGGGCGGCGTCGGCAAGCGGACGCGGCCTGGTGTGCTCTGGTCGCAGCGAAGCGGGCAGCGGTTCGGACACGGGCGTGAGGCTACCCGGGGCTTACCAGGCCAGTCGAAGCCGTGGCGGCTTCGTGCCGGTCGGCGGGACCTTGAGGCTGGCCAGGGCAAACTTCATGACCTCGGTAAATACCGGACCACACAGCTGCCCCCCGAAGTGCCCGTTGACCGGGTTCTGGATGGTGCACGCCACCACCACCTCCGGGTCGTCCGCCGGCGCGAATCCGATGAACGAGGCGGTGTAGCCGCAGTAGCCGCCGCACCGCTCGTCGTACCGGTACGCCGTGCCGGTCTTACCCGCGACCCGGTAGCCGGGGATGGCCGCGGTCGGCGCGGTGCCCTCCTCGGACACCACGGACTCGAGCATGTTGGAGACCATCCGCGCGGTCCGCGAGCTGACCACCCGAGACCGCTCGGGCGCGGCGGCCGGGGTGAAATGGCCATCGGCGTCGGTGAAGCCCTTGATCAGCTGTGGCGTCACCCGCTCGCCGCCGTTGGCGATCGTGGCGAACACCGATGCGGCCTGCGGCGCGGTCACCGACAGCCCCTGGCCGAACGGGATCGTGTAGCGCTGGGTGCCCGACCAGTCGTCGACCGGCGCGATGATCCCGCTGCTCTCCCCCGGCAGGCCGAGGCCCGAGGGCCGGCCCAGGCCGAACCCGCGCAGGTACTTCGCCAGGACGGCGGGCGCCATCTTCTCCGCGACCAGGATGGTGCCCAGGTTGCTCGACTTGGCCACGATCCCGGCGAACGTCAGCCGCCAGGTGCCGTGCGGGACGTGGTCGTGGAACGTCGCGTCGGACCGGTTCAGCGAGCCGGGGATGGTCAGCTTGGTGCCCGGGGTGGCCACCCCCTCCTCGATCGCCGCGGCCGCGGTGAGCACCTTGGCCGTGGAGCCGGGCTCGAACACGTCGGTGACCGCCCGGTTTCCCAGGTCGGCCGCCTTACTCTTACCTGGGCGATTCGGGTCGAAGGTCGGCGCCGTGGCCATCGCCAGGATCTCGCCGGTGCGTGGCGACATGACGATCACGTAGCCGGTCTCGGCACCGGCCTTGGCCACCGCGGTCGAGATCGCCCGCTGGGTGAACCACTGCAGGTCCCGGTCGATCGTGAGGGTCACGTCCTGGCCCGGCACCGCCTGCCGGCCGCGCTCCCCCGCGGTGGCGATCGGCACGTCGCCGTTCGGCGTCCGCTCGTAGATCCGCTCGCCGTCCTTGCCGGCCAGCCGGTCCTGCAACGCCTGCTCCAGACCGGCCAGGCCGTGCCCGTCGGAGCCGACGAAGCCGACCACGTTCGCGGCCACCTGTTCGGCCGGATAGGTCCGCTTCGGCTGGGCCTCGCTGAACACGCCTGGCAGGTCCAGCTTGCTGATCTCCCGCCAGGTCTCCGGCGGGATATGGCTGGCCAGCGACACCCACCGGCTGTGCCCGTCGTAGGTGAGCTTCTCGGCCAGCTTGGTCGGCTCGGCCTTCAGCAGCGGCGCGAGGAGCCCGGCGGTGCCGGCCGGGTCGGTCACCAGCAGCGGATCGGCGACCACCCGGCGCGAGTTGACCGTGCGGGCCAGCGCGACGCCGTTGCGGTCCAGAATGTCGCCGCGCGGTGCCGAGATCGCCATCGTGTTGAGCCGGTTGCTGACCGCGGACTCGGCGTAGCCGCCCGGGTCGAGCGCCTGCAGCTCGAACAACCGGGTGGCGAAGACCAGCAGCATCGTGGCCAGCGCGACGAAGGCCAGCCGCAACCGCAGCCCCGGCCGGCCCAGCCGGATCGGCCGCGGCGCCCGTGGCGGGCGCGGTGCCCGGTTGGGCCGGTGTGGTGGAGCGGTGCGCTGCACGGTCCGCCGAGCGGCCTGCGCTGCGGCCGACGCGGTCCGACGGGCCCGGGCCGGCTCAGTCGTGCCCGGCCGGGATCGGACCGGCGGTGGCCGGCCCGTGCTGGTCCGCGTCGTACTTGACCTGGCCGCGGTGCCCCGGGCTGCCCCGGCACCCCGGGCTGCGGCGGTGCCCCGGTTTGCCCCGGCACCGCGGGCTGCGGCGGTGCCCCGGGCTGCCGCGGTGCCCCGGCTCGCCGTACTACGGGTGGGCGTGCTGCGAGTAGGTGTGCTGCTGCGGGTGGGGGTGCCGCGAGCCTGGGTCGTGCGCACCCGCCCGCCAGCGCCGCCCCGCCCCTCCCGGCCGGTCCGGCCGGTGGGCGGGGTCATCGGTCCGATCCCTTGCCGGAATCGGGTACCCCTCCAGTCGGAACCCGCAGGAACTTCGGGTCGGTGCCCGGTCGCATGCCGAGCCGTTCCGCTTCCGCGGCCAGCCGGTCCGGGGTGGACAGTTGCGCGATCTCCTGCTCGAGTGCCTCCTCGCGGTCGTGCAGGAGCGCGGACTGCCGGCGCAGATCGGTCAGCTCGAACGAGTCCTGGGCCAGGCCGGTGTTCAGCAGCAGCAGGGTGACCAGCCCGGCGCCCAGCACGATGACCACCAACAGCACGAACGGGGTCCGGGCCGGCCGGCGCCGGATCGCGGGGACTACCCGCAGCGGCGGGCGCGGCCGTTCGACCGGCGCGGCCAGTGGCGACCTGGCCGGCGCCTGGTGTCCGGCCGGACCGGCCGGCATGGCCGGCACCGCATTGTCCCGGTAGGCCGCGCTCATGCCGCGGCCCTGATCCGCTCGGCCGCGCGCAGCCGGACCGATGCGGCCCGCGGGTTAGCCGTGGTCTCGTCCGGATCGGACACCTGTGCACCGCGGGTGAGCAGCCGCAGCTGGGGCTGGTAGCGCTCCGGCACCACCGGCAGGCCGGCCGGCACGCCGGGCCGGGCCCCGGTCGCGAACGCGCGCTTGACCAGCCGGTCCTCCAACGAGTGGTAGGACAGCACCACGATCCGGCCGCCGACCGCGAGCGCGTCGAGCGCGGCCGGCAGCGCGCGCTCGAGCGCCGCGAGCTCGGCGTTGACCTCGATCCGCAGCGCCTGGAACGTGCGCTTGGCCGGGTGCCCCCCGGTCCGCCGGGTGGCGGCCGGAATCGCGGCCCGGACCAGCTCGACCAACCGGGCCGAGGTGGTGAACGGCTGGTTGGCCCGCTCCCTGACCACCGAATCGGCGATCCGCCGGGCGAACCGTTCCTCGCCGTAGACCCGCAGGATCCGGGTCAGCTCCTCGGCCGGATAGGTATTGAGCACATCCGCCGCGGTCAGCCCGCTGGTCGGATCCATCCGCATGTCCAGCGGTGCGTCCTGGGCGTAGGCGAAGCCGCGCTCGGCCTGGTCGAGCTGCATCGAGGACACCCCGAGGTCGAACAGCACGCCGTGCACCTCGGGCAGGCCGAGCTGGTCGAGCACCGCCGGCAGCTGGTCGTAGACGGCGTGCACCAACCGGACCCGGCTGCCGTATCCGGCCAGCCTGGCCCGGGTGTGCGCGAGTGCCTGCGGATCGCGGTCGAGCCCGACCACTTGCAGATGCGCGAACGCGTCGAGCAGTGCCTGGGTATGCCCGCCGAGGCCGACCGTCGCGTCAACCAGTACCGCGTCCGGTCCCTGTACCGCCGGTCCGAACAGCGCCAGCACACGTTCGGTCAAAACCGGAACGTGGCGCGGTTCGGCCCCCCGACCGCCGGTGGCGTCCATGTAATCCCTCGACCCTGCTGTTCAGTTCGTGTCCTCGGTTGGTGTCGGTGCCGGTGTGCGGCCGCCGGGTGGCTGCCGTACCGCCAGGTCCCCGCCCGCTCTGGAAGGGAAGATCAGCCATCTGCCGCCGGGGAAGGTGCGTCAGAGTGCGGTGCTGAGCGGGTGGAGACCTCGCCGTACGGATGCGGTCCGGAAGTCCCGGCCCGGCTTGGCAAGGCAGCTGGTTAGAGCACTCCTGGCAGCACCTCCTCGGACAGCTCGGCGAAGGCGGGCTCCTGCTCGGCCAGGTAGCTCTCCCAAGCCTGGGCGTCCCAGATCTCCACCCGGGTGTTCGCCCCGATGACCACGCAGTCCCGCTGCAGCCCGGCGTAGTCGCGCAGCTGCGGCGGGATGGTGACCCGGCCCTGCTTGTCCGGCATCTCGTCGGACGCACCGGCGTACAGCACTCGCATGTAGTCCCGGGCACCCTTGCTGGTCACCGGTGCGGTGCGCAGCTGGTCGGTGAAGCGCGCGAACTCGGCGGCCGGCCAGACGTAGAGGCAGCGCTCCTGGCCCTTCGTGATCACCAGGCCCTCCGCCAACTCGTCCCTGAACTTGGCTGGCAGGAAGATCCGGCCCTTGTCATCCAGACGTGGGGCATGGGTGCCGAGGAACACACAGCACCACCTCCGTCAGCCCCCCAAGGGCGGCTCCCCGACCGCTCCACTGTCCGCCACTGTACCCCACTACACACCACCGTCAACCCTTCGTCTCCCCACCGCACTCCACTTCCCCAGGCCAGGACTCGTGATCGCCGCCGGGGCGCCCGGTATGTCGGGTGTTTCGGAGTGGATTGGGATGGACACTCTTCGTAACCGACCGATCTCACGCAGTAGATGACGGATAGTTCAAGAACGGATGGCCGACCCTCGGCGTCTAACCGGGTGGTGTGCCAGAGTGAAAGCCGGCACCGCATATCAACTCGTACTAACTGAACTCGCGAGACATCGCAGCCCTGAGGAGGGCCAGTGACGCAAATGGACCTGACCGGTCAGGCCAGCCTGACGGACGTCGCGAACGCCGCGGCGCGCATCCGGGGTGCGGTGGAAAGTGTTATCGAGGGCAAGCCGGAAGCGATCCGCCTGGCGCTGACCGTGCTACTCGCCGAGGGCCATCTGCTCATCGAGGACGTGCCGGGCGTGGGCAAGACCATGCTGTCCAAGGCACTGGCCCGCTCGATCGACTGCACCGTCCGGCGGATCCAGTTCACGCCCGACCTGCTCCCCAGCGACATCACCGGAGTCAGCGTCTTCGACCAGCAGCGCCGGGACTTCGAGTTCAAGCCGGGTGCGGTGTTCGCCAACGTGGTGGTCGGCGACGAGATCAACCGGGCCTCGCCGAAGACCCAGTCCGCGCTGCTGGAGTGCATGGAGGAGCGCCAGGTCACCGTGGACGGCACGACCTACGAGCTCGACCTGCCGTTCATGGTCATCGCTACCCAGAACCCGATCGAGATGGAGGGCACCTACCCGCTGCCCGAGGCCCAGCGCGACCGGTTCATGGCCCGGCTTGCGATGGGTTACCCGAGCGCCGAGGCCGAGCTGGAGATGCTGGAGACGCACGGCTCCTACTCCCCGCTCGACGACCTCGAGCCGGTGTCCGACGCCCGCGAGATCACCAAGCTGATCGAGGTCATCCGCACCGTGCACGTGGCGGCGGACGTGAAGCGCTACGCGATCAACATTGTGACCGCCACCCGAGACAGCGCCGACCTGCGGCTGGGCGGCTCGCCACGGGCCACCCTGCACCTGGTGCGGGCCGCCAGGGCGTCGGCCGCGCTGGACGAGCGAGACTTCGTGCTTCCGGACGACATCGCGGGGCTTGCGGTGCCGGTGCTGGCGCACCGGCTGCTGCCGACCGCGGAGACCCAGATCTCCCGCCGGACCACCGAGCAAGTAATCACCGACGTGGTCGGCCGGGTCCCGGTGCCCCGCACCGACAGCCGTGGCCGCACCCCAGCCGGCTGAGGATGACGAGGGCGACTGAACGAGCAACCGCCGACGGGCGCGACCGGACCGACCGGGGTGTCTACGGCGAAGAGGGGACAGCCGGATGCGTGAAGCACTCGGCGGACTGACCGTCCGCGGGCGTTCGTTCCTGGGCGCCGGCCTGGCGGCCGCGCTGTGCGCATTCGTCCTCCCGCAAGGCGGCCAGGACCTGCTGCGGGTCGCAATCCTGGTCACGATGCTGCCGCTGGCCTGTGCGCTGGTGGTGGCCAGGACCCGCTACCGGATCGCCTGCGGGCGCCGGCTCTCGCCGAGCCGGGTGCAGGCCGGTGAGCAGGCCAGGGTGGTGCTGGAGCTGGACAACGTCTCCCGGCTCCCGACCGGGTTGCTGCTGGTCGAGGACAAGGTGCCGTACACGCTGGGCTCGCGCCCACGGTTCGTGCTGGACCGGGTGGAGTCTCGCGGCCGCCGCGAGGTCGCCTACCGGGTCCGCTCCGACGTGCGCGGCCGGTTCGTGCTCGGCCCGCTCACCGTGCAGCTCACCGACCCGTTCGGGATGTGCGAGCTGACCCGCAGCTTCACCCACCGCGACGCGCTGATCGTGACCCCGGTCGTGCACAGCCTGCCGGCGGTCCGGCTCGGCGGCGAGTGGGCATCCAGCGGGGAGAGCAACGCGCGCTCGGTCGCCGCGGCCGGTGAGGACGACGTGGCCACCCGGGAATACCGGCACGGCGACGACCGCCGGCGGATCCACTGGCGGTCCACCGCGCGCTACGGCAATCTCATGGTGCGCCGCGAGGAGCAGCCCTGGCAGAGCCGCGCCACCGTGGTGCTCGACACCAGGGAGCGCGCGCACCGGGGCGACGGACCGGCCTCGTCGTTCGAGTGGGGGGTTTCCGCGGCCGGGTCGATCGGCATGCACCTGGCCAAGCACGGCTACTCGGCCCAGCTGATCACCGACGCCGGCGTGACACTGTCCAGCACCGCGTTCGACACCACCGCTCCCGGCGGAGACTTCGAAGGGTTGCTGCTGGACACCCTGGCCGTGGTCGCCACCTCGACGAACCCGACGCTGGACCGGGTCGGCACCGCGATCCGGCGCAGCGGCTCCGACGGGCTGATCATCGCGGTGCTCGGCGCCATCGACCTGGACGAGGTGGATAGCTTCGCCCGGATGCGGCGCGGCACCACGACCGGCATCGCATTCCTGCTGAACACCGCAACCTGGCTGCACCTGAGCGAGCCGATGCAGGCGCAGGAACGGGTCAAGTACGAACACATCAGCGGCCAGCTCAGGCAGCGCGGCTGGCGGGTCATCCCGGTGTCCGCCGGCGATCCGCTCCCGGCGCTGTGGCCGCAGGCCGGCCGCGGTGGCCAGGACCTTGACCTGGCCGAGGCGATTCGCGACCACGTGGCCGGCGAGGGCCAGGCCGCCGGCCAGGCGCCGGCCGACCCCGGTTCGGCCCCGGCGCTGGCAGGAGGCCGGCCATGACCGCGCCGACTCGGGTGACCGTGCTCGCCGGCGCCGCGACCATACTGGTGGCGCTGTCCCTGTCGCCGGTCTACGCCACCTCCACCTGGTTCTGGCACAGCCTGGGCGCCGCGATCGTGATCGGGCTGGTCGGAGCCGGGCTGCGCCGGACCTCGGCACCACACCTGGTGGTGATCCTGGTCCAGCTCCTCGCCGTGTTCTTCTACCTGGGCTGGATCTACTCCGACGACATGATCTGGGGGCTGCTCCCCGGGCCCGCCGCGGTGCAGGACCTGGCCTCGTTGCTGAGCACCGGGCTGGCCGACGCCGACACCTACGCGCCGAAGGTTCCGGAAACCAGGGGCCTGCTGCTGCTGACCTCCGGCGGAGTCGCGCTGGTCAACCTCGCGGTGGACGCCGCCGCGGCAACCTACCGGCGTGCCTCGCTGGCCGGGCTGCCGCTGCTCGCGCTCTACACCGTGCCGGCCTCGATCCTGGACAACGGCATCGCCTGGCCGCTGTT
>JAKEEW010000416.1 GCA_022616375.1 Sporichthyaceae bacterium | reverse complement strand
CTAGCTGTGGATAACTAGCGCTGGCGGAGGCTGCCGGTGGCAAACTAGGGGTAATGCCGGCTATCCGATGGGTCAGGGGATGAGTCAACGGTTCCTCACGCTCGCCGACGTAGCCGAGATCCTCAACATCTCGGCTACCCAGACCTACGCGCTGGTCCGACGCGGTGACCTGCCGGCGATCAAGATCGGCGGCCGAGGTCAATGGCGGGTGGAGCAGCAAGCGCTGGAGCAGTACATCGAGCAGATGTACGCCGAGACCAAGCGGTTCGTCGAGGAGCATCCGTTTGAGCGCAACGAGACGTTCAGCACTGACTGATCATCCGGGTCCGGCCCGCTGCACGAACAGCACGGCGCTGAACGGCACCGTGCGCATCGCCCGCACGCTGCGCGGCCGGCGCGGATCCTCGCTCGGATGCTCGGCCAGGTCCAGATAGTCCGCGCCGACCCGGTCGATGGTGCCGGTCACGGTGCCGCCGCGCAGCGCCAGTACCACGGTGGCCCGATCTCGCGCGATCCCGCGCAACACGTGCGCCAGACCCAGCCGGCTGCCGACGTGGCCCTCGCTGCCGGGTTCCGAGGCACCGGCTGGCAGGCCGGTGAGCGCGGACACCGTGGCTAACGGGATCAGCGTCTCGGTGCCAACCTCGCCGCGTCCGACCAGCAGCCAGTCCGGGCCGCTGTCCAGCAGCTGTCCTCGGACGGCCTGACTGCCATCGACCGCATCGAGCAGGACCGATACGGCGGCGCCTTGAGCTGCGCGAAGCCGGTCCTGGAGCCTGATCCGGGCCAGCTCCCGCCTGGTCCGGTCCGATACCTCGGCCGCCAGGTCGGCCGTCTCGAGCGCCTCGAACTCCGCACCTAGGTCCGCGAACAGCTCCTCCCAGCGCACGATCGCGACCGTACACCAGGCGTCTCTTGACAGCAGTGTTCCGAAGCGAGTAGAAGCAAACAGAAGCAAATTGAGGTAACCGGAGGCTAGCTGTGAATGTCATCGACGCCGAGCTATCGGCTATCGCGGAGCTCGGCCTATGGATCTGCCTCGGCTGGTTAGCCGCCGGCTTCGTCGTCGCCGGGCTCGGTGAGCTCCCTGGGGTGTTCGGCGCCAGCTGCGCCCGGCTGGCGGCAGCGATCAGCCCGCCGCTGGTTCGCCGCCTGGCGCGCTGTGGAGCCGGGTTGGTCCTGTCCGTGGCCGGTCTGGTCGTGGCCCCGGCCGGGCCAGTGGCGGCTGCGGGTGGGGCGCTGCCCACCGATACCGCTACGCCGGGCACCACCGGCCGGTCCCCTGGTCCGATCGGCTGGCCCGATCTCGATCGCCCGACCGTTCCGGCACCGCGATCGCCGATCACGGCCGAGCCGGTGCCACCCGCCAGTGACCGGATCGAGCCGGCTCCGGACCCGGCCGGGCCGTTCGCCACCGAGGTAGTTGTCGAGCCCGGGGACACGCTGTGGGACATCGCCGCACGCGAGCTTGGCGGCGACCCGAGCAATGCCGCGATCGCCGAACGATGGCCCCAGTGGCATGCCGAGAACCGCGCCGTGATCGGTGCGAATCCTCATCTCATCCTGCCCGGGCAGCGGCTTGCCCCACCCGGCTAGCAATCATTCGCACCTACCGGAGATCGCCATGCCTACCCTTACCGCTACCGCTGCCCCAGCGACGGCGCCAACGCAAACGCCCGGGACGCTGACTCCGTACGTTCGGCGAGCGCCACAAACCGAGCCGCCGTACGACACCGAGGACTGGCGGCCCGAGATCAGCCGGGCCGAGCTCGGCCTCGGCGGGCCGGTGCAGGGCACGCTGGCCCTGTCGTTCGCGCCCGCCCGCTCCAGCCCCTTCGTTTCCCGGCACGGCCGACCATTGCGGTTGGTGCTGGACGACGACGATGCCGACGAGCCGGCCGAACCTCCGGCCCGAACCCCACGGGCGCAGCTACCCGACCCCAGGGCCACCGGGCTGGGCCTCGCACTCGCGCTCGGTGAGGCACTCGCCGGAGTCCGTCCCGCCGATCAACTGGCCCGATCGTTCACCGAGACGGCGTTCGATTCCGTGCTGGCGGCAGTGCCGGCCCGCAAGCTGGCCGCCCGGCGATCTGCCCGGACCGCGGGCCGGGCCGCCGGTCAGGCCGTGGGCCGCACCGCAGCTTCGGCCGCGCGGGCCAGGGTCAAGGTGCGCTCGGTGCGTAGCTTCGAGCCTGCCGATGGAGTCGCCGAGGTGTGTGCGCACGTCCTGGTCGGCGATCGAGCCCGAGCGTTGGCACTGCGCCTGGAGGGCATGGCAGGGCGCTGGGTGTGCACCGAGGTGCACATCGGCTGAGCCCAAGTTCATGAGCGGAGTTCAGCTGCGCGCCAGCACCGGCAGCCGGCCGTCACGGGGGTGCGGCCGGCACCGCCGGGCCGGGAACCGCCAGGCACGCGCCGCCAGGGCACGCCGCCGAGGCCTGCGCCGCGCCCGGACCGGCGCCGCCGCCCGGACCCGCTACCGGGCAGGCGAGCCGTGGCAGCGCTTGAACTTGCGGCCGGACCCACACGGGCACGGCGCGTTTCGGGCCACCTTGCCCCATTCCGGGTGGTCGGCGGCCATGGTCGCCTCGACGACAGTGCCGCCGGACCGGGCCGCGGGAGATCCCGAGCCGCTCGCGCGCCGCTCCACCCCGCCGGCACCATCCACGGTTGGCGCTGAGTACTCCAGCCGGGCCGGCCGGCGCGGCGCCACTAGACCCTTGGCCACGATCGACGGACCGGTGCCGGCCGGCGTCCGAGCACCGTCGCCTTCGCCCGAGGTCGCTCCGGCCGCCGCCGCGGTCGCCAGCGCCCCCGCGACCGAACCGTCGGTCAGCGCGGCGGTACCAGGAGCGGGCTGCTGCTCGACCTGGACCTCCAGGTTGAACAGATAGCCGACCGACTCCTCCTTGATCGCTTCCATCATGGACGCGAACAGGTCGTAGCCCTCGCGCTGGTATTCGACCAGCGGGTCGCGCTGGGCCATCGCGCGCAGCCCGATGCCCTCCTGCAGGTAGTCCATCTCGTACAGGTGCTCGCGCCACTTCCGGTCCAACACCGAGAGCACGACCCGGCGCTCGAACTCGCGCATCGCCTCGCTGCCGATCTGCTTCTCACGGTTGGCGTACTGGTCGTGCGCGTCCGCCCTGATCTCCTCGATCAGGAACTCCGCGGTCAGCGACTCCTTGCCGCCGCCGGATGCCTCGATCACCTCGGCCTGGGTGAGCGAGACCGGGTACAGCTGGCGCAGCGCGGACCACAGCTGGTCGAGGTCCCACTCCTCCGGGAACCCTTCCGAGGTCGCTCCGACGACGTACGCCTCGATCGTGTCGTCGACGAAGTGGCCGATCTGCTCGTGCAGATCCTCGCCGTGCAGCACCCGGCGGCGCTCCTCGTAGATCACCTGGCGCTGCCGGTTGAGCACCTCGTCGTACTTGAGCACGTTCTTACGGATCTCGAAGTTCTGCTGCTCAACCTGGGTCTGCGCGGACTTGATGGCGTTGGTCACCATCTTCGACTCGATCGGCACGTCCTCCGGCACGTTGAACCGGGTCAGCACCGACTCCACGATGTTGGCCTTGAACAGCCGCATCAGGTCGTCGCCGAGCGAGAGGTAGAACCGGGACTCGCCGGGGTCGCCCTGCCGGCCGGACCGGCCGCGCAGCTGGTTGTCGATCCGGCGCGACTCGTGCCGCTCGGTGCCCAGCACGTAGAGCCCGCCGAGGTCCACGACCTGCTGATGCTCCGCGGCCACCTGCGTGCGCATCCGATCCAGCGTGTCCGGCCAGGCCTTCTCGTACTCCTCCGGGGTCTCCACCGGGTCCAGCTCGCGGCCCCTGAGGTCCTGCATCGCCATGAACTCAGGGTTGCCGCCGAGCATGATGTCGGTGCCCCGGCCGGCCATGTTCGTGGCCACCGTGACCGCGCCCAGCCGGCCCGCCTCGGCGACGATGGTCGCCTCTCGCTCGTGGTACTTCGCGTTCAGCACCGAGTGCGGCACCCCGCGCCGCTTGAGCAGCCCGGACAGGTATTCCGACTTCTCCACGCTGGTCGTGCCGACCAGCACCGGCTGGCCGTGGTTGTGCCGCTCGACCAGGTCTTCGACCACCGCCTCGAACTTCGCCGGCTCGGTCTTATAGATGAGGTCGGCCTGGTCCATCCGGATCATCGGCATGTTCGTCGGGATCGGCACCACACCGAGGTTGTAGATCTTGTTGAACTCGTTGGCCTCGGTCATCGCGGTACCGGTCATCCCGGCCAGCTTGTCGTACATCCGGAAGTAGTTCTGCAGCGTGATCGTGGCCATGGTCTGGTTCTCGTCCTTGATCGCCACACCCTCTTTGGCCTCGATCGCCTGGTGCATGCCCTCGTTGTAGCGGCGACCGCGCAGGATCCGGCCGGTGTGCTCGTCGACGATGATGACCTCACCGTCCAGGATCACGTAGTCCTTGTCCCGCTTGAACAGCTCCTTGGCCTTGATCGCGTTGTTCAGGTAGCCGACCAGCGGGGTGTTGACCGATTCGTACAGGTTCTCGATGCCGAGCCAGTCCTCGACCCGCTCGATCCCGGACTCGAGCACCCCGATGGTGCGCTTCTTCTCGTCCACCTCGTAGTCGTACTCGCGTCGCAGCCGAGCCGAGACCTTTGCGAACTCGGCGTACCACTTGGTCGCCTGGTCGGCCGGGCCGGAAATGATCAGCGGCGTCCGGGCCTCGTCGATGAGGATCGAGTCCACCTCGTCCACGACCGCATAGTTGTGCCCGCGCTGCACCAGCTCCTCGGCCGACCAGGCCATGTTGTCGCGCAGGTAGTCGAAGCCGAACTCGTTGTTGGTGCCGTAGGTGACGTCACAGGCGTACTGCTTGCGCCGCTCGGCCGAGGGCATTTGAGCCAAGATCACACCAACCGACAGGCCGAGGAAGCGGTGCACCCGGCCCATCCACTCGGCGTCGCGCTCGGCCAGGTAGTCGTTGACCGTGACCAGGTGCACGCCGTCGCCGGACAGCGCGTTGAGGTAGACCGGCAGTGTGGAGACCAGGGTCTTGCCCTCACCGGTCTTCATCTCCGCGATGTTGCCCAGGTGCAGCGCCGCACCGCCCATGAGCTGGACGTCGTAGTGCCGCTGGCCGAGGGTGCGCTTGGCCGCCTCGCGTACGGTCGCGAACGCCTCGGGCAGGATGTCGTCGAGCATCTCCCCGTCGGCCAGCCGGCGCCGGAACTCATCCGTCAGCGCCCGAAGCTCCGCGTCGGACATCGCGACGAAGTCTTCCTCGACCGCGTTCACCTGCCTGGCGATGGCCTCGAGCTTGCGCAGAACCCGGCCTTCACCGGCGCGCAGAACCTTGTCAAAGAGAGCAGGCACCTGGGGGGCTCCTTGCCGATATGTCAACGCCCTTCCCGGGCGCACGCAATGGGACGGGCGACGCGCCCGCCGTACTCGGTCATCGTACGAGGTTGCCGCGGGATCACGGCAACGGTTAGCACCTCCCATAACGGTTTGGGTCCTCCCACGGTGCCCCGGTTGAATAGGGCCGCATGGAGGAAGTCGAGCTCTTCGATGATCGTCTTTATCTGAGGCCCTGGCGGCTCGGCGACGCTTCGGCGGTGTACCAGGCCTGCCAAGATCCACAGATCCAGCGCTGGACCTCGGTACCATCGCCGTACCGGCTCGAGCACGCCGAGGGCTTCGTCGACGAGATCAGCCCCGCGGCCTGGCGCTCCGGCACCGGCGCGACCTTCGGAGTGTTCGACCGCGCCACCGGCCAGCTGCTGGCCGCGACCGGCATCCATCACATCGCCGAGCGGGAGGCCCCGGCCGGTGGGCGCGGGGAGCTCGGCTACTGGTGCGCCGAGTGGGCCAGGGGCAAGGGCGTGATGACCGATGCGTCCCGATTGGTCTGCAAGTGGGCATTCACCGACACCGGCGCCGGCGGGCTGGGCCTAGCTCGGATCGACTGGCACGCCGAGGTGGGCAACGACGCATCCCGACGGGTCGCGGAGAAGCTCGGCTTCACCATCGAGGGCATGATGCGCCAGCGAATCGTCCACCAGGGCCAGCGCAACGACGCCTGGGCCGCCGGCCTGCTCCGAGGTGAGCTGCGGTGACCCGGAGGGCGCCGGCACACGTGCGGCCGTTAACGCCGCCACCCGAGCCGGTGGAGATCGCCGCCGGCTGGCTTCAGCTGCGGCCCTGGCACCCGGCGCTCGGCGACGAGGCTCTGGTGATGTTCGGTGACCCGGAGCTCCGGCGCTGGTGGGTCACGCCGCCGGAGATCGGCGAGAACCTCATCGAAACCTGGATCGAGCGGCGCCTGGAGCGCTGGCGGGCCGGCGAGAATCTGAGCCTGGCGATCCAGGACGCGACCACCGGCGCGCTGCTCGGCGAGGTCCAGCTCACCGACCTCAGCCAGTGGGACGGCTCGGCCTGGATCGGGTACTCGACGATGCCGGCGGCGCGCGGCCGGGGGGTGGCGCCGCACGCGGTCGCCGCCCTAACCCGGTGGGGTTTCGACGCGGTCGGGCTGCACCGGATCCAGCTCGGTCACGCGATCGAGAATGCGCCGTCCTGCCGCGTCGCGATCAAGGCCGGCTATCCGCTCGAAGGGATCATGCGGTCGTCGCTGCCCAAGTCTACCGGCGGGTGGTGGGACATGGAGCTCCACGCCGCGATCAACCCTGCCGACTCCTGACCTGCGGCGAGTCCTGCACCGGTAGCTGACCCGGCGCGGGCGCCTGGTTCGGCGCGGGTGCCTGGTTCGGTGACATTGGTGTCTGGCCGACCGGCGGCGGCGCGAGCTGCGGCGACGGGGCCTGGGCCG
>JAKEEW010000415.1 GCA_022616375.1 Sporichthyaceae bacterium | reverse complement strand
GCGGCGATCCGGCAGCCCGACTTCGCCGAGTCGATGCTCTGGGACCACGTGCAGACCCTGGACGGTGGCCTGCCCGTGCTGATCAGCCCGAGCGCACCACGGCTGACCGCGGCGATGGAGGTCACCTGGCCCCTGGTGGCCGGCACTCTGGCCGGGCTGGACGCGACCGACGTCATCGCTGACTGCGGGCGGCTGCACGCCAGCGGTGGTGGGCGCGAGGTGCTGGCTCGGGCCGACCTCGTGCTCATGCTGGTCCGGCCGAGCATCCCGGCAGTCGCGCATCTGCGCAACGGGATCGAAGCGCTGGCCCACCTGGACTCGGCAGCCGCCAGGCCGGACCGGATCGGCGTGGTCATCGTGGTCGAGCGGCGGCGCCGGAAGGCCGCGGTCCGCGACATCGGCGCGGTGCTGGCCAGGGACGGGCTGCCGGCGACCGTGCTCGGCACGATCGCCGCCGATCCGATCGGCGCGGCCGGGCTCAGCGGGCACTGGGGCTCCCGGGTGGACCGGTCCGAGCTGGTCGGCTCGGCCCGGGTGCTGGCCAGCACGCTGGTCGGCGTGCTGATCAGCCAGGCCGGCCAGGCCGGCCCGGTGCGCCGGCTGCGGGAGCGCGATCCGGCCGCCCAGCGCGGTTTGGTGCCAACCGCCCGGACCAGGAACGGGTAGCGGCGGTCATGGACTACTCCCTGGTGCAGACCCTGCGCGCCGAGGTCGCCGAGCAGCTGCGCGGCGAGCGGCGCCGGCACGCCGAACGCGGGCTCGAGCTGACTCCGGCCGACGAGCGCACGCTGGGCCGCAGCCTGATCTCCCGGGCGCTGCAGCGGCAGCGGCAGAGCGAGCTGATCCGCGGGATCCAGCTGCCCGGCCCGGAGGAGGACGCCGAGATCGGCGCCGCGGTGCACGCGGCCCTGTTCGGGCTGGGCCGGCTCGAGCCGCTGATCAGCGACCCGGACCTGCTCAACATCGAGATCGTCGGGCACGACCAGGTCTGGGTCACGCATCGGGACCTGGGCGTGCTGGCCGGCGAGCCGGTTGCCGACTCCGACGCGGAGCTCGTCGACTGGGTCCGCAACGTGGCCACCTACGCCGGGCTGAGCTCGCGGCAGTTCGACCCGATGAACCCGTTCCTCGACGTCCGGCTGCCGGACGGCTCCCGGCTCAACGCGACGCTTGCGGTGGTGGAGCGGCCGGTGCTTTCGTTGCGGCTCTACCGGCTGGAGAAGGTGCTGCTCGACCGGCTGCAGGCCAGGCACGCGTTCACCGAAGAGCTGCGGATTTTCATGTCTGCGGCGGTCCGGGCCCGGTTCAACATCATGGTGTCCGGCGAGACGTTCGCCGGGAAGACCACGCTGCTGCGTGCTCTTGGTAACGAGATCGGCCCGGATGAGCGGCTGGTCACCGCCGAGCACTTCCACGAGCTGGGCTTTCACCGGCTGCCCGAGCTGCACCCACAGGTCGTCGCGATGGAGGAGCGGCTGTCCAACAGCGAGGGTCAGGGCGCCATCTCGGTGCACGACCTGGTGGACCGCTCCCGCCGGATGAACCCGGACCGGATCATCGTCGGCGAGGTGGTCGGCAGCGAGGCCATCGCGATGCTGGACGCGATGACCCAGGGCAACGACGGGTCGCTGTCCACGATCCACGCCCGGCACCCACGCGCGGTCTTCGACCGGATCGCCACCTATGCGCTGCGCAGTGCCGAGCGGTTGCCGGTGGAAGCCAGCTACCGGCTGGCCGCCGGCGGTCTGGACTTTGTCGTGCACATGTGCAAGCAACGGCTGCCCGACGGCCGGGTGCACCGCTACATCGGCAGCGTTCTCGAGGTGTGCGGCTTCGACGGGGTCCAGGTGGTCACCAGCGAGGTGTTCCGGGCCGATCACTACGGCGAGCAGCTCGCGTTCCCGCATGCCGCGATCACCGAGGAGCGGGCCGAGCGACTGGCCGCGTTCGGCTACGACTCGCGGATCTGGGCCGGGGCGGCCGCATGAGACACCCTCTGTCAACCACCGGCTCACGCGGCGGGTCTGAGTGCGCGGTTGCGGTTGGCCTGGTGGGTGGATTCGTCGTAGGTGACGCCTTTGGT
>JAKEEW010000414.1 GCA_022616375.1 Sporichthyaceae bacterium | reverse complement strand
GCCGAACACTGATGGCATTAGACGCTCGGGGACGACCTCGTCACAGCGCGTACCCGGGTCAGCGAAACCGGACGGGTGTGGTCGCGGTATCGAGGCAGTCGGGGTTCGTCCTTGCGCAGTAGCGCGAGCTCGGCCGCGATCGCGTCCATGATCCGGTCACTCGCCCGCTGTGCGTGGCCGACTGAGCCCAACCTGAGGCCGGACAGGTCGACCGGCGCTCCAAAGTGGACCCGAACGATCGGCCGCCGCCACAGCGACGAGATGAGCGTTCGCCACATCTGTCGCCGCCCGTGATAGGCGATCACCTCGTGCGAACCCCAGATCGCCACCGGCACGACGGGTACACCGCTGGCCAGGGCCAGTCGCGCCATGCCGGTCTTCGCCCGTTCGGGCCACATCGCGGGGTCGAGCCCGATCCGCCCCTCCGGGTAGATGAACACGACCGAGCCGGCCTCGAGCGCATCGACCGCGTCGGGTACGGCCTTGGCCACCGTTTCCCGACCCCGGTCCACCGGGATGTGGCCAGCGGCCTGCATCAGCGGCCCGATCACCGGAGTTCGGAACAGGCCACCGGTGGCCATCATCCGCGGTGCGATCCGCGCTCGAGCGCAGGCCGCGGTGGTGGCGATGGGGTCGAAGGTGGCGATGTGATTGCCGGCCAGAATCATCGGCCCGCCCCGGAGTTCTAGTGGCACTTCGCTGGTTACCCGCAGCCGGCAGACGGCCGGAATCACGACCCCCGCGAGCCACAGCACGAACCGCCACAGCATCGGCGCTCGCCAGCGTGGGACCTCGGTCGGGGTGGTCGGCATGGTGCCCGAATTATGCCCGGTCGGCTCGCAAGCGTCGCCGACGTATGCAAGGTCGGCTTGCCAGCTGCGCCGACGCCCTGGCAACTGGCTACGGGCGCTTGCTCAGCTCCACCAGGCGGGATTCGATCTCCGCCAGTTCAGCACGTAGGCGCTGGGCCCGATGCTCGGCCTCGATCCGCTCGGCCGCCATGATGCTCGTGACCGCGTCGTGCACACCGGGCACCTCGATCATTGCCAGCATGCGTAGCGCCTCGGTTGGCGTGATTGCGTACGGCTTGGCCAGGGACTTCGAGCCGTGCTGAGCGGCGACGGTCCAACGCTGGTCGGCGTAGCTGAGCGTGACCACGAGCGGCGCCGGCGTCTTCGGCGGCCTC
>JAKEEW010000413.1 GCA_022616375.1 Sporichthyaceae bacterium | reverse complement strand
AGGACGCGCTCGGCGTCGCTGAGCAGACCTTTGCTGCCGGCACCGGGGGCGCGGCGGCGATGCCCGCCGCGTTGCTCATGGCGGCGTTGGGCGGCCTGAGCGGCCTGTGCCGGCACCAGGAACGCGGCGAGCTCGGCGAGTTGTTCGGCGCTCATGCCGGTGATCCGGGTGTCGGCGAGCAGGGCCAGTGCTGCGGTGGTGGCTTGGGCGCGTTCTTCGGCGCGGATCGGGAGGGTGCCACCGCCGCTGGAGGCGACGGTGTAGTTCCACTGCCCGCGCTGGGCGTGGGTCTCGATGGGCAGGGCGCGCAGCGCCTCGCGGGTGACCGAGATTCCCAGCGGGTAGCTGCCGGTGTCCAGTTCGGCGGACACGGTCAGCCCGGTCCGGGTGCGGGTCGAGGCGATCGTGGCCACAACGACTTCGTGGTTGGTCAGCGGACGCCCGCGCCAGTTCATCGTGATCTGGGCGAAGAGCCGGTGCTCGATCTTGTTCTACTTCGACGTGCCTGGGGGGAAGTGGCACACGGTGATGGCCAGGCCGGTCTCGGCGGCCAGCGCGGCCAGTTCGGCCTTCCACAACCGGTAGCGGTAGCTGTTGGACCCGCCGGCATCGGCGGTGATCAGCAGCCGGGAAGCGTCCGGGTGGTCCAGGTGTTCGCGGGCGAACCACCAGCGGCGGATCGAGGCGAGGGCGAAAGCGGAGGTGTCGTGGTCGACCCCGACGGTGACCCAGCCTGCATCGGCGGTCAGGTCGTAGACACCGTAGGGAATGGCCTGCTCTCGCGCGGGTCCGGTGGTGAAGAAGCTGTGGTCCTCCACGCGCACCGGGTCGCCCTTGGGGCGCCACTCCTGGCCGGCGGCGGGTAGCTGCCCAAGCTGCTCCTTCTTCTTCGAGTCCACGCTGATCACCGGCTGCCCGGCGTCCTGATGGTCTCTCACTTGCTGGTTGATGTAGTGGAACTGCTCGTCCCGGTCGGGATGCTGCTCGCCTTCCAGGGTCTTGGCGGTGCCCTGCAGGCTGAACCCGTTCTCCCGCAGCAGCCGACCCACCGTGGGCGCGGACACCGGATGGCCCTGCCGGGTCAGTTCCTCGGCCAGGTGCCGCAGCGATTTCGTCGTCCAGCGCAGCGGTGACATCGGATCGCCGCGCTCGTCGGGTTCCACCAGTGCCAGCAGCGCAGCCAGCAGCCCGTCATCGTGCGCAGTGGCCGGCTTGCGCCCGCCGCCAGCTCGCCGGGCCCGGCCCGCCGGCAGCGGGTCCTCCCCGGCTTCGAGGTCGGCCACGCCCGCGCGCACCGTCGTCGCGCTGACCCCGGCCGCTTCCGCGACTGCGCGGATCCCGCCATGGCCGAGCAGACGCGCCTCCGTTGCCAGAGCCAACCGCTGCTGACGCTCGTTCAAATGCGGCAACAACACCTCGAACCGAGTCGCGAGCCGTGCGTGGGTCTCGGCGTCGATGCGCATAGCACATCCTCGCGCAATCAATCCGAAAAGAACAGTTTATTCCTTTACGCCCGCATTTCGGCCGCAACCTGCTCGCCGCGGTCCCGGCCGGGCACGGCGACATGGTCGCCGCCGCCGTGCGCACCATCTTCGCCCAACCCGACGGGCCCAGCGTGCGCCGTCAGCTCGATGTCATCGCCGGCATGCTCGGCCGTCAGTTCCCCAAGGTCGAGACCATGCCGCGCGACGCCGCCGAGGACATCACCGCCTTCGCAGACTTTCCCACCGCGCACTGGAAGAAGATCTGGTCCACCAACCCCCTCGAACGGGTCAACCGCGAGATCAAACGCCGCACCGACGTCGTCGGCGTCTTCCCCAATCCGGCCGCGCTGCTGCGCCTGACCGGCGCCGT
>JAKEEW010000412.1 GCA_022616375.1 Sporichthyaceae bacterium | reverse complement strand
GCCAGCAAGTGGACCGGCTACGGCTCGTTCTGGAAGGGCCGGCTGTCCGAGGTCGCCACCTACCGCGCCACGCTGAGCGCCGAGCAGGTGGCCGCTCAGTACAACGCCCGCAATCTGCTGCTGCAGGGGCAGCCGGCCCGGGTGGTGCTCGTGACCGACCCCGCCAGCAAGACCCTCACCTATGTCTACGACGCGGCCAGTGGGCAGCCGCTGCAGACGGTCGACCAGCGCGGCGCAGCCACCAAGTACGGCTACAACCTCGGCGGGTTCGCCTCACAGATCATTGACGGTAACGGCAACGCGATCAAGTACGTCTATGACGTGCGGGGCAACGTGGTCGAGCAGACCAGCTGCCTGGACGAGTCGGCCTCGGACTGCTCGACCGCGTTCTACAGCTACTACCCGGACGCCACCACCGAGGTGCTCAACCCGGGCGACCGTCAAAACGACGTGCTGCTCACCGCCCGCGACGCCCGCTCCAGCGACGCGGCCGACAACCGATACCTGACCACCCACACCTATGACGCCACCACCGGCAACCTGCTGACCACAACGGCGCCACTGAGCCGGGTCACCAGCTTCACCTACACGACGGCCACCACCCCGGCGGTGGGTGGCGGCACCACCCCGGCCGGGCTGCCGTGGACGAAGACCGCGCCTGGCGGTGGGGTGACCACGCTGGAGTACTACGCCAACGGGGACCTGGCCCGCACCACGGATGCGGCCGGTAAACGCACCGACTACACCTACACCGCCACCGGTCGGGTCGCCACCGAGACGGTCTACTCCAGCCAGTTCCCAGCCGGGGTGGTCAGCAGCTACAGCTACGACGGGGCGGGGCGGGTGGCCTCCTACACCGGCCCCCAGGTCACCGATGAGGTCACCGGCGAGCCGCGCCAGCTGCGTACCTCCACGGTGTACTACGAGCCGGAGGCTACCGGCTACACCATGCGCCACCGGCAGGAGGACCTGGCCGACCCGCTGCTGCCGGTCCGCGACGTCACCGTACACATCAACACCAAGGGCCAGCAGGACCGTCAGGTCGACGCCGAAGGCAACCAGACCCTGTTCCACTACAGCGCGTTCGGACAGCTCGACCAGACCACCTACCCCGACGGCCAGGTCGTTAACCTCGGCTATGACGAGGTCGGTAACCCCCTCTACACCGAGATCGTGGAGTACCAGCCCGGCCTCAACTTGCGGCCGACGACCAAGACCTATGACGCTGGCAACCGGGTGGTACGCATCGATGATGCCCAGGGCGGCTGGTACACCACCTACGACTACACCGACAACAACCGCATCAGTAAGATCACTCGCTGGGACGGGGCGGGCGGCTCCTTCATCACCGAGCAGAACAGCTATGACGACGCCGGCGACCTGACCCAGCGGATCACCAACAACGGCCGTACCGTCCAAACCTTTGACCCCGACTACGCCGGCCGGGTCGAGCGCACCATCCTGGACCCGAACGGGCTTCTCAAACGAACTCAGGTCTACACCTACTCCCCAGACGACCAGGTGGTGGTCACCGAGGTCCAGGACGGCGCCAACAACAACGCCGTGGTCGGCCGGGCCGAGTCGATCTACGACCCGCTCGGGCGGACCGTGGCCTCGACCACCTACACCACCTCGACCCTGTCGCCGGTGGCCCGGTGGCGGCTGGACGAGACCACCGGGACCACCGCGACCGACTCGGCCGGCAACAGTCCAGCTTCCGCCACCGGCGTGACCTGGTCGAGCGACCACGGTGGGTCGGCCGCCTTCGACGGGACGGCCGGCACCGGGTTGACCACCGCCGGCCCGGTGCTGGACCACACCCGCGGCTTCACCGTGGCCGCGTGGGTGAAGCTGACCACGACGCCGGCCGGTAACCGCATCGCGGTGTCCCAGGACGGCACGGTCCGGTCCGGATTCGCGTTGGGTTACAACCAGGCCAACAATCGGTGGAAGCTGACCATGTGCGCGGCCAACACCACCCCACTGGCGTGTATGGACGCCTACTCCACCACCGCAGCGGTGGTCGGAGACTGGGTGCACCTGGCCGGCAGCTACGACCCGACCGCGAACCTGATGCGCCTGTACGTCAACGGGCAGGCCGAAGGCACCGCCACCAAGAACGGCGGTTTCAGCCCAGCGCTGGGGT
>JAKEEW010000411.1 GCA_022616375.1 Sporichthyaceae bacterium | reverse complement strand
CGCCGAAGTTGCCGCCACCGCCCCGGATCGCCCAGTACAGGTCGGGGTGCTCGGTCGCGCTGGCCGTGACCTGCTCGCCGCTGGCCAGCACGAGCTCGGCCTCCAGCAGGTTGTCGATGCTCAGCCCGCACTTGCGGGTCAGGTGGCCGAGGCCACCGCCGAGGGTGAGCCCGCCGACCCCGGTCGTGGAGATGATCCCGCTCGGCGTGGCCAGACCGTAGGCGTTGGTTGCCTGGTCGACCTCGCCCCAGGTGCAGCCGCCTCCGACCCGCACGGTCCGGGCTTGCGGGTCGACGCTGACCTCGCGGAACGCGCCGAGATCGATGACCACGCCACCGTCGCAGGTGCCGAGCCCGGCACCGTTGTGGCCGCGGCCCCGGACCGCGAGCAGCAGTCCCTGGTCACGGGCGAACCCGACCACGGCCGCGACGTCGTCGACGGTCGCCGGGCGGGCGATCAGCGCCGGTCGCTTGTCGATCATTGCGTTGAAGACCTGCCGGGATTGCTCGTAGTCCGAGTCACCCGGCCCGATCAGGTCTCCCTTGAAGCCGTTCAGCTGTTGCCTGGCGGTCTGGACGGTCTGTGCGGACATGTGTGTGCCCCCAAACGGTGGGATACGTACTCGATCGTGGTAACAGGCCGGCGGGTGCGGATCCGTGTGAGCGACCCGGCCGTCCGGCGCGGCCCGTCAGCTCTGCTGCGCCCTGCGCAGCCCGGGTCGGCTCATAGCAGCTCCGCGAGCAGGGTGCCGGCGCGGGCGGCGCCGTCGGCCTCGACCGGGCGGTAGTCCACCTCACGGCCGATCTCGGTCGCGATCGCCTCGGCCAGCGTGTCCGGGTTGATCTGGTCGTAGTCCAGCCGACGGCCCGCCTGGTAGCGCCCGAGCCGGTGGGCGACGTGGAAGTTCTGCTCGAAGTGGTGGCGCAACGGGGTGTAGATGAATGGCCGGCGGGTGGCGGTCAGCTCCATACACGTGGTCAGACCACCCTGGACCAGGGCCAGGTCGCAGGCCGCCAGATGGCGGTAGAGCTGGTGGACGTAGGCGCGCACCTCGAGCCCGGGGTGGGCCGGCAGCGAGGTCGGATCGATCCGCGGTCCGGCGACCAGCACCATGCGCAGGCCGGGGACCCGCCGAGCCGCCTCCGGATACGCATCGACGACTCGGCGAAGCAGGTCCTGGCCAACCCCGGAGCCGCCGACCGTGACCAGGCACACCTGCTCGTCGTCGTGGTAGCCGAGGTCGGCCCGCAGCGCCGCACGGTCGGCATAGCCGCCGACCGTGACCAGGCACACCTGCTCGTCGTCGTGGTAGCCGAGGTCGGCCCGCAGCGCCGCACGGTCGGCAT
>JAKEEW010000410.1 GCA_022616375.1 Sporichthyaceae bacterium | reverse complement strand
GGGGTGGACCGCACCCCCCGCACGCTCACCTCCCGCAAGGGCCAGGTCCCGGTGACCGTGGTCAACGACGGCAACCAGCGGCTCACGGTGGTGCTGCGGCTGTCGTCGCCACGGGTCGACCTGCCGGCGGCGACCCAGCCGTTCGTGCTGGAGCCCCACCGCCGCGTCACCAGGCGCATCGAGGTGAGCACCAGGACGACCGGCAGGTTCCCGATCCGGGTGGAGGTCCTCACCCCCGACGGCCGGCTGGTCGCCCAAGCCTCGGTCACGCTGGTCTCGACCGCGTTCGACCGGGTCGCACTGCTGCTGGCCGGCGGCGCCGCCGGGTTCCTGCTGGTCTGGTGGGGCCGCCGCAGCGGCTGGCGGCGCCGCGACGCCAAGCGCCCTGCCAAGCGCCCCGAGGTGGCGGAGGAAGGGTCGTGACCGGGAGCCGGACCATCCCGGCCGGCGAGGCGCGCGGCGGCGCCCGCGGCCGGGTTGGCGACACCCGCGAGGAGCCGAGCCTGGCGCGGTCCACCGCGCTGATGGCGACCGGCACGCTGCTGTCGCGGATCACCGGGCTGCTGCGGGTCATCGTGCTCGCGGCGACGCTGGGCATCAGCGAGGCCAAGCTCGCCGACGTCTACAACATCGCCAACACCACCCCGAACATCATCTACGAGCTGGTGCTCGGCGGCATCCTCTCGTCGATCTTCGTGCCGGTGTTCGTGGAGGTCCGGCGCACCCGCGGGGTCCGCCAGGCCAACTACGTCGCCCGCGCCGTCATGACGATCGCGCTGGTCGGCCTCGGCCTGCTCGCCGTGGTCACGGTCGTGGCCGCCCCCTGGATCATCCAGGTCTACACCTTCAACTCCAGCGGCGACGCGTTGGAGCGGGCGGCGGCCCAGCGGCTCGGCGGCCAGCTCCTGATGATGTTCATGCCCCAGATCGTCTTCTACGGCGTCGGGGCGGTGATGACCGGGCTGCTCAACGCCAACCGCAAGTTCGGCGTGCCGATGTTCGCGCCGATCCTCAACAACCTCACGGTGATCGCGGTCGGCCTGACCTTCCACCTGCTGGTCGGCAACCAGCTCCCGCCGCTGGACGAGACCACCACCGGCCAGCGGCTGCTGCTGGGCCTCGGCACCACCATGGGCGTGGTGGTCATGACGTTGGTGCAGTGGCCGTTCCTGCGCCGCATCGGCTTCCGCTTCCATCTCGAGTGGCACCTGCGCGACCCGGCGATCCGCCGGATGGCGGCCCTGTCGGCCTTCACCGTCGGCTACGTGGCCACCAACCAGCTCGGCTACCTGGCCATCCCGATCCTGGCCAACAGCATCCAGGGCGGCTACACCGCCTACACGATCGCCTTCACCTTCTTCCAGCTCCCGCACGGCGTCTTCGCGGTCTCGGTGATGACCGCGCTGCTGCCGCAGATGAGCGAGCAGGCGGTCGCACGCGACTGGGACGCGTTCCGCGCGTCGCTGCAGCGCGGGCTGCGGCTCACCGCGGCGGTGCTGCTGCCAGCCGCCGTCGGCTACCTCGCGCTGGCCGGCCCGATCGTGCGGCTGCTGCTGGCGCACGGGGTGGTGACCAGCACCAGCGTCGAGCTGCTCGTGCGCGTGCTCAGCGCCTTCGTGCTCGGCCTGGTGCCGTTCTCGGTGTTCCAGCTCACCCTGCGCGCCTTCTACGCGCTGCAGGACACCCGCGCCACCTTCCTGGTCAACCTCGCCTCCACCGGCCTCAACGTGGTGGTGGACCTGCTGCTGTTCGCGCTGCTGCCCAGGGAGTGGAAGGTCGCCGGGCTGGCACTGGGGTTCGCCATCGCCTACACGGCCGGTGCGGTGCTGCTGCTGTGGCGCCTTTCGGGCAGGATCGGCGGGGTC
>JAKEEW010000409.1 GCA_022616375.1 Sporichthyaceae bacterium | reverse complement strand
GTCTGCCCGAGGAACGCCTTGGTCGACTGCTTCGACCAGCCGGTCAGCCCATCGGCCGAGCGCAGCAGCCGGGACTGCCGGTCCACCACGTACCAGTCGCCATCGCGCTGCCAGGCCCGGGTGTAGGTGTCCAGGATCGGCTTGCCGACCAGCAGGGTCCAGCTCACGCCGTCGGTCGAGCCGGCAACGCCGGACTCGTGGCCCCACTTCACCCAGGCGTCCTTCGGGTTGGCGTGGAAGTACATCCGCAGCGTGCAGTCCGGCAGCACGTGCACGTCCGGTGAGCCGATATGCTTGTCGTCGCCCCCGGTGCCGCCCGGCGAGGACCGTTTGTCGGCCTGCTCGATCACCTGGTCCAGCGTGAGCGTGGCGATCGGGGCCGACCAGGGGCCGTCCGGGCTGTCGGCCACCGACACCTTGACGAACTGGCCGTGGTGGTCGGCGAAGTACAGCGCGTACTCCCAGTCAGCCAGCGGCCCGGCGTCCAGGCACTCCGGCACCCGGATCGGGCTGGGGCCGTTGATGTTGTCGGCCACCGTCTCCGGTATCAGCGGGTTGCCGGCGAATCGGGTCACCTGCCACGGCGACGGGTCGAACAGCTCGATTGTGGGGGTGGAGGGCACATTGCCCGGCTTCGGTGGGCGCTTGCCGGCCTCGGCGGTCGGGGTGAGTGCCAGGATCAGCGTCCAAATGAGGGCGGCGATCAGGGCGGGAACGAGTCGTCTCATGTCGAACTCCCTTCGGTGGTGGTGACGAGCAGGAGGAGGGCGCGCAGCGAGTCCCACGCCGGCTCGGGCAGCAGTGGAACGTCGTCAGCGAAGTCGATGTTGTGCCGGCGGTCGGCCAGGATGGCCTGATGATAGCGGGATGATAGCGGATTCAAAGGCCGGGTAGTCTCACGGCGGCGCAGCAAACGGCCAGGCAAGCGCCCCGGTCCGCGTCCCTTGTCGCTCGCCGCCGTTTCGGTGTAGCCATCCTCGCGTGGCGCGACCCGGCTACCGCATCGGCGTCGACGTCGGCGGCACGTTCACCGACCTGGTGCTCGTGCGCGACGGCGCGCTCGTGCTCGACAAGCACCCGACCACGCCACGCGATCAGTCGGAGGGCGTGCTGGGCGGGCTGCGGCAGCTCGCCGCCCGCGAGGAGACCACGCTCGCGGAGCTGCTCGCGCGCACCGACTTGATCGTCCACGGCACCACCACCGCCGACAACACCATGATCGAGATGTCGGGTGCGGTGACCGGCCTCGTCACCAGCGCGGGCCACCGCGACGAGATCGAGATCCGCCGCGGCTTCAAGGAGGACATCTGGGATCCGGCGTTTCCGCCCCCGCCCCCCATCTGCCCGCGCCGCCGGCGCTACGGC
>JAKEEW010000408.1 GCA_022616375.1 Sporichthyaceae bacterium | reverse complement strand
GTTGTTCGATCAGCCTGACCAGTTCGGTGTACCTCGGCCAGGGCGCGGCCCACGACGCCGACCAGCCAGTCGAACGCGGTGCTCACCCCAGGCCTTTCGGTGGCGGGGTTTCCATCAGGTACCACGCCAGGTCGATCAGCCCGGGGACGCAGGGGTCGGCGATGCGGTACCAGATGTGGTTGCCGTCCCGGCGCGATGCCACGATCTGCTTGTCGGCCAGGCGTTGCAGCTGATTGGACACCGCCGAACACCGCATGTCCACGGACTCACACAGATCGGTCACGGTCAGCTCTTTGGTGCGGGCCAGGGCGTGTAGCAGCCGCAACCGGGTGTCATTGGCCAGGACTTTGAAGATGCCCTCGAGCCGGGTGGCGTTGGGTGGGTCCATCAGGTCCCGGTCGCGCAAGGCGCGGCGTCCCGCTTGCCCGGCTGGGCCGGTTGCTCTGCTCGTCACGATCACACTATTCCACGGAAATGTGGAATAGTGAAGTGGTTCGGGTCGGACAGTTCTCGGGGGAGACTTTTGATGGGATCGACAGTGCCGGCGACCTGGCCGAAACCGCCTGCGGTGATTGCACCCGGGCTCAGCGCCGTGGTGCACCGGCTGGATGCCGGGTGTGGCGCTTCCGGGGCCAGGAGCACACCGACCCGCCCGCCGGCCTGATCATCGAAGCGGTCATGGAGCATCTATACGGCTACGGCGGCGTAGTGCCAGAGCATCCGGGTCATGCCGGATTTGCCGGGCAACCTGCGCCAGTTCTTCGGCGCCAGCACCGATCCGGGCGTGATCTGAATCCCGGCCCGGCCTCAACTTGTGTGGGTGGGCAACCAGCGGTCCAGATAGGACGTCAGCGCCGCGATGTTCATGCCGTTGCCGCGGTAGCCGATGTGCCCGTCCGGGCGGATCAGGAACACCGCCTGTTGTTGCCGTGCGACGCCGAGGAGATGCAGTGCTTGCGCGTAGGCGGGGCCGTCGAGGTGGTGTACCGCAATGACATCGGCCCGCGCGCCGAGCAGCTCGGCCTGATCTGACTGTCTGTTGGGGCCGCACAGCAGCAGATGCCAGCCCGGTGCGGCAAC
>JAKEEW010000407.1 GCA_022616375.1 Sporichthyaceae bacterium | reverse complement strand
TCTCCGGACTGGCCAAGCGTTACGGCGACATCGACGCGGTCCGCGGGGTGGACTTCGAGGTCGTCGCCAGCGAGGTGTTCGGGTTCCTCGGCCCGAACGGCGCCGGTAAGTCCACCACTATCAAGATGCTGTGCACGCTGGTCCAGCCGAGCGCCGGCTCGGCCAGCGTGGCCGGTCACGACGTGGTCCGGGCCAGGGATGACGTCCGGCGCAACATCGGCCTGGTGTTCCAGGACCCGACCCTGGACGAGTACCTGACCGCCGAGCAGAACCTGCGCTTCCACGCCGAGCTGTACGGGGTGCCGAAGCCTGCGCAACCCGCTCGGATGCGCCAGGTCCTGGACATGGTCGGGCTCTGGGACCGGCGCGCCGGCCTGGTCAGCCACTACTCGGGTGGGATGAAGCGCCGGCTGGAGATCGCCCGCGGCCTGCTGCACTCGCCGCGGGTGCTGTTCCTGGACGAGCCTACGGTCGGCCTCGACCCGCAGACCCGGAACTCGATCTGGTCCTACATCGAGCAGCTGCGCCGGGCCGAGGAGATCACCATCTTCTTGACCACGCACTACATGGACGAGGCCGAGCACTGCGACCGGATCGCCATCATCGACGACGGCCGGCTGGTCGTGCTCGACACGCCCGAGGCGCTCAAGGCCGCGGTCGGCAAGGACCGGGTGCAGATCCAGACCGCTGACGACCAGGCCGCGATCGCGCGGCTGCGGGAGCGGTTCGGCCTGGACGCGGCCATGCACGACGGGGCGGTGACGTTCGCGGTCGCCGGCGGCGAGCGGTTCGTACCCGAGCTGTTCGCCGGGCTCGGAGTGCCGATCCAGGCGGTCAACGTGGCCCGGCCAACCCTGGACGACGTGTTCCTGGCCCACACCGGCCGGACCATCAGGGACGCGGAGGCCTCTGCGGCCGACCGGATGCGCGGCTCGATCTTGGCCCTGCGCGGCGGGAGGAGATGACGGTGGTAGCCGAAGCAATCGACCAGTTCCCGGTCCGGGTCGAGGACCCGGCCCGCAGCGTGCGCGGCGACCTGCGCGCGGTTCGGATCGTCTGGCAGCGCGAGCTGATCCGGTTCCGCCGGGACCGGATGCGCATCGTGGTCTCCCTCCTTCAGCCGCTGCTGTTCCTGTTCGTGCTCGGCACCGGCCTGTCCTCGATGATGCCCGCCAGCCCCGACGGGGTTGGACTGCGCACGTTCCTGTTCCCCGGTGTGCTGTCGATGGCGGTGATGTTCACCGCGCTGTTCTCGGCCGCCTCGGTGGTGTGGGACCGCGAGTTCGGGTTCCTGCGGGAGATGCTGGTTGCCCCGGTCAGGCGCGGTGCGATCGTGCTCGGCAAGTGCCTGGGCGGCGCCACCGTGGCCACCTTCCAGGGTGTAGTGATGCTGGCGTTCGCTGGCGCGGTCGGGGTGCCGTACTCGCCGACGCTGCTGCTCACCCTGGTGGTGGAGATGGCGCTGCTGGCGTTCGCGCTGACCGCGCTCGGGGTGATGGTGGCGGCCAGGATCCGCAGCATCCAATCGTTCATGGCGCTCAACCAGATGATCGTCATGCCGATGTTCTTCCTGTCCGGTGCGCTGTTCCCGCTGTCCAACCTGCCGTCCTGGCTGACCGTGCTGACCCGGCTGAACCCGCTGACCTACGCGGTGGACCCGATGCGGCGGGCCGTGTTCAGCCATCTCGACGCGACCGCGCCCGAGGCCCTGCGGCCCGGCGTGACCTGGTGGGACTGGCCGGTGCCGACGCTGCTGGAGCTGCTGGTGGTGCTGCTGCTCGGGCTGGCCATGTTCGGCATCGCGACGATCAGGTTCCGGAAGGCGGACTGACCTAGTACTCCAACCGCAGAACGTGATCACGGTGGCCGTGTGGTGAGGCGCTGTAGTCGTCGCTTGTAGTGGCTGCGTTTGGCTTGGGCTTGTCGTCGTCG
>JAKEEW010000406.1 GCA_022616375.1 Sporichthyaceae bacterium | reverse complement strand
GAAGAAGAGCCGGCCGCTCGGCGTGATGTCCATCGCGATGACGACCCCGCCGTCCGTCGGAGCGAACGAAGTAACGGCACCGGTGGTTGGCAGCAGCTCTGCGACTCCGGGGCGGCCGACGCCTCCCATCGTGGTGAACGAGCCGCCCGCGTACAGCCTCGAGTCGTCGTGTGCCAGCACGAGCGCCCGCACGGTGTTGTTCGGCTGGGCGGAGAACGACGGGGTCCACAACTCCCGTGCTCTGACTAACCGCGGCGAGCCGGGAGATCGCCCGACCGCCGATGATGCCGAAGTTGCCCCCGACGTACAGGCGGTCGGCGGAGTCGGCGACGAGCGCGCGGACCAGGTTGTTGTTCGCGGTGGCCGACCACCACGTGATCAGTTGACCGGTATCGGCAGTCACCGCCGCGAGCCGGCTACGAGCCTGGCCACCAACAGTGGTGAATCCACCGCCTAGGAAGATCTTGCTGCCGTCGGAGGACGCCGCGATCGCATAGACGCCCCGTTGGTGGACGGGTTCCAGTCGGGGTCAAGCGTGCCGTCGCCACGGATCGCCGCAACATTGCTTCTCGGAGCCCCGGACACCAGCGTGAAGGAGCCGCCGATGTAGGTACGGTCGCCTACCTGGGCCATGGCGTACACGACGCCGACGACCCGACAAATGCCCGCCGTGTCGAAGGACACGCAGTTCACCTTCGCGCTCGGAGCAGGCACATCCGACGGGCTCGCCCACGCGGCCGGCGCACCGGCCACGAACGCCGCAACAACCGCCGCCATGCTCGTCACGAGCACCGCGGATCGCCGTCCCCATAACACCAAGATTTCCGCCCCCAGATCTCCACCCGAACCCTGGCAAAGTATCGCCAGCCGGGGCCCACCAGATAGTCCTACGTCCGGACGAATATGCCATCGGCCAGCCGGCTCACCGCACCTCGGCCACTCGGGCACGCTGCGTCACCCAGACCGGGTGGCAGGACCTCTGATCGAAACCCGCTGTCGCGCCGCAAGCGCGGCGACGGTCAGATGCGGTAGGTCCACCGTGGTCATGCCGAACGCAACGACATGGCACGGCCGCGGGTCACGCGGGCCCGCTACGGGAAGCGCCGCTGCGGTTCGCGTTGGCCGTTGCGCCCAGCGCCGGGCTCGGCACTGGGCTCGAACCGGGCTCGGCCCAGCACGTACTGGGTCCATCGGCTGTTGCGGCTCGGATGCGGCACCGGCGGCTTGTGCGGGATCCGGCGGTTGTCCATCACGTCCATCGCGCGGTCCGCCCACGACCACAGCTTGTGGCTGAGCCGCCCGGCCCGCCGGGAGTGCGGGGAGTACGGATGCGGCCGGGTGGGCGCGGCGTCGAACTGGGACAGGAACGCATCCACCAACGCGCGCCGTTGCGGCTCGGGCAGCTCGGAGTCCAGCCGGGTGGTCAGCCGCTCCTCGTCCCTGACGTGCGACTCGAACATCGCCGCGGTCTCCGCCCATAGCTGCGCGTGCGGCGTCGACACCGCGAAGTGGTCGCCGTAGAACGAGCCCTCGAGCTGGCGCATCTGGCGTTCCATCTCGCGCGCCGCGTGCACCTGCGAGATCGCGGCCGCCCGGCCGTGCGGCTGCACCGCATGCAGCGCCGGGTAGAGCACGTCCTCGACCGCGGCCAGGTGCCGGCTCAAGGTCGCCAGAAACGTGTCGCACAGGGCCTGCGGCCGGCGCGGATCAGCGGGATCGGAGGTCGCGGCCATCGCCGCACGCAGCATGCCCCGGAGCCGCTGATGATCGTCGTGCACGACCGCGGTCAGCGACGAGCCGCCGTTCATCTGTACAGCGTGACTCCCCCGTTCGGACCCCGCTACCCGCACCCGGGTGAACCGGGTGTCCGAGAGCGCCGGCCGCTAGCCCTGCCGAGCCCGGAAGGCAGCGACCGTGGTTCGGCTCGCGCACGCGTTCGAGCAGTACCGGCGTGATCGGTTGCGGGAGGTGTCCGCGTACCAGATCCGGCAGCCGTCGGCCGCGCATTGCCGCAGCCTGGCCCGCCCGTGCCGGCAAACATGCAGGGCCAAGCAGGCCGCGGCGATCGCGCCGGCCCAGCGGACCGGATCGCCGCCGTCCTGCGCATAGTGCAGGTGCGGCGTGCCGTCGTGCCTGGTCAGGATCGGCCGGCAGTCCTGGTCGGCGAGCACCGCGGCCAGCTCGTCAAGGAACTCCCGCTCGCCGACCAGCTCGAACAGCAGGTGGAACCGGCGGCCGAGGCGCTCGAACCGGCGGGCGTCCGGAGCGCCGAGCTCGGCCAGAGTCACCGGGTGACCGTGATCGCCAAGCATCATCGTCTGCCGATCGAGGAACCCGCTGATGTCGATGCCACCTCCACCGAGCGAGGCGAGATCGAGGGCGACGCCAAGGCTGTCGTCGTAGTCGTCATAACGCACTTGACCACCTACAAGTCCAGATGCTCCAGTAGGCGACTATACGAGATATGTCCCCTACCGGAGCGGGTCGATGATGGTCTCGATCGAGCTGTCTCGCACTCTGGAAGCCGCCACCGCACTGCGCCTGGCCGGACGCTGGGACGTCGCCGCCGCGCTGCTGGGCTCCGCCGAGCCGGACACCGCGCAAGAGCGGCTGGCGTTAGCGGTCGCGGTAGCCGACGTGGAGGTGGACGCCTCGCTCTGGCTGACCTCGACCGATGCCGAGGCCGCGCTGGAGCGGGCGGAGACCGCGCTCGCCGATGTCCGCAGCCCCGCACCCGAGGTGGCATGGGATCTCGATCTGCTCCGGATGCGCTGCGACTACCACGCGGCGCTGCGGGCAGACCCTCGGGATGCGAGCCAGGGCACACGGCTGGCCGCGTGGGCGGATCGGCTGCGAACGACCGCGCCCGATCCGGGCCGCTCCGGCTGGGCCGCGTTCTTCGGCGGAGTGATCGCCGACAACCTGCTGACCGAGCCCGACGCCGCCGGCGAGCTCTACCGCCGGGCTCAGGAGTCGGCCGAGACGGCCGGCGACCAGCTGCTCGAGTCGTACACGCTGCGGCGCCTAGGCGATCACTCGCACACCGCGGGCGACCTGGCCGCGACCCGGCGGGCCTGGATCCGCTCGACCAGCCTGCGTGATCAGCTCGGATTCGTCCCGGGTGCGATGGCCCAGCGGCTAGCCCTGGCCGAGCTCCTGCTCGCCGAGGGCGACCCGGCCGGAGCGGCTGCGCTGGCCGCCGATGCCGGCCGGACCATCGATGCGCTCGGGATCACCGGCTGGCTCCCCCGCAACGCCGCCGACC
Organism: Sporichthyaceae bacterium; assembly: GCA_022616375.1. Lineage (GTDB taxonomy): Bacteria > Actinomycetota > Actinomycetes > JAKEEW01 > JAKEEW01 > JAKEEW01. The sequence goes on along the minus strand of JAKEEW010000406.1, from coordinate 8,934 downwards.
TGCTCGAACGCGCTAAGGCGGGCGGAGCCAAACCGAGCCGAACAGCGCAACCGGTTGGGCCACTCCAGCGAGCACGGCGACCCCGGCCAGCGGCACGGACGGCCCACCGCCACGGCCTCCGGCCCACGCCCGTCACCCGTTGCGCTGCCACTGGCCGGGTGATTCTCACGCGTCGTCAGCCGAGCGGACCTACGCACCAGATCCGCCCACCCTCCAGGCTGAGCGCCGGCGTTGATCCAGTCCCCGAGCACGCCGGTCAGGACCGTTCACAGGTAGGCCAGGAGGGCTGCAGCATGCGCCGAGTCGTCACCGTTCGCCGTCCGATCGCGGCGGCGGCTACCTCGGCCGCCGCGCTGCTCGGGTGCCTGCCGCTGGCCGGGTGCGTTGAGCCGCGGGACGGCTCCTACCTGCAGGTCGAGGTCGCGGCCGCGGTCTGCGAGCGGCCGCCGATCGGAGCGATGGACACCCGGTGCAGCCACGTGCTGCCCAAAGACGCGGTGGTCCGGGTCTACGACGGCACTCAAGTGGTGGACACCGGCAACCCCGAAGAAGGTCAGTACCGGGTCCGGCTGCGACCCGGCACCTACCGGGTAGTGGCGAGCGCGTACCTGTTCGGGATCGCCCGGCACACCGCGGTAGTAGCGACCGGGCACACCACGACGGTCCTGCTGCACCTGTCGCCGGTGCCGGTCGCGACCCGGGCCCGACCGGTGCTCAGCTCCTGAGCCGGCCGCGACCTAGGCCCGACCGGTGCTCAGCTCCTGAGCCGGCCGCGAAGCCCAAGCGGCTGCCGGCCAGCCGTCTGAGGGCACGGCCAGGCGGCTTAGCTGCGCCGGACCAGCACCAGAGCGCGGTCGTCGTCGTCGCCACCGGCAGCGCGTACCAGCCGCTTGGCACCGCCCCTGAAGCCGTCCGCGACCAACCGCTCGGCGTGCCCGAGCAGCTTGTCGATGCCCTGGCTCATGTCCCGACCGTGGTCTTCGATCAGGCCGTCGGTGTAGAGCAGGAACGCGTCGCCCTGGCCGAGCTGGCCCTGGGCCGGGATGAACTTCGCGTCCGGCAGCACCCCGAGCAGCGGTCCCTCGGCCTCGACCACCGACCAGCGACCAGAGCCGGCGCGGAGGTGCAGCGCCGGCGGGTGCCCGGCGGACAGCAGCGTGTATTCCCCGGTGCGCAGGTCGAGCACCAGGTGAGCGGCGGTGGCGAACCCCTCGGTCCACCCCAGCCGGAGCAGGTAGGCGTTGGCGGCCGGCAGGAACTCGTCGTCGGAGACCGAGCCGATCAGTGCGCCGAACGCGCCGGCCAGCAGCAGCGCGCGGCTACCCGCGTCCACGCCCTTGCCGGACACGTCCACCACGGCGATCTCGATGACCCGGCCCTCACAGGTGGTGGCCGCAACGATGAAGTCGCCGGAGAACGCCACCCCGTCCGCGGCACGGATGAACGGCTCCCACTTCCAGCCCGGTTCCGGAGTCGGCAGCTTGGCCTGGGCGCGCAACCGGTCCCGCAGGTCGATGAGCATCGATTCGCCAACCGGACCGCTGACCCCGAGCCGGGATCGGGTCCGGGAGATGACCAGCGTCACCGCGACCGCGACCGCGAAGATCAGCCCGATCCCGGGCGCCATCGCGGCCTGCGAGTTGGCCAGCAGCGAGTAGCCGAGGACGACCGCGGTCACTGCCAGCAGCACGGCGAGGCTGGACAGGCGTACCAGTAAACCGGCGAGGATGATCGGCACCGCCAGTGTGCTGGCCGGGAACCACTCGTCGAACGCGATGGTCAGCACGCCGAGCCCGACCGTGAGCAGCAGGAGCAGGCTCAGCGGCAGCAGGTCGCCACCGCGGAACAGGGAGCGCGCACTGCGCCGCACCCGGCGCGGGATCCGGGCCCGCACGGCGTTGACGGCGCGCCGGAGTGGCCGCTTCACCCACAGCGGCAACCGCCTGCGGACGCGATCGGATAGCCGACCGCGCTCCACTCCGACCCGGGGCACGCCGGGACCCTACCGACCCTCGAAGCGTGCGGCCAGCCTGCTGGCGACCATGGGCCGGACGTCACTCGGATTGCGCATCGGTCGCCTCCTTCCGCAAACCGGCCACCGCCGCCGGGCCAGGTCGAGCTCGCCGCCACGCGGTTAACCGGTGGGAAAAGGGTACGGACAACTGGTAGGCAAGAGCCATGACCCACGCGGCAACGAGTTTTCCAATTCGCCCGATCACGCCGGATGAGTGGCCGGTCATGCGCGCGATGGACGAGCTGGCCTTCGGCGGACCCATGCCGGACGAGGCCGCGGAGATCGAGAAAGAGCTGTTCCCGTGGGAGCGCAGCCTCGGCAGCTACGACGGCGATCTGCTGGTCGGGGCGGCGGCCGCGTTCCGGCTGCGGCTGGCCGTGCCGGGCGGAGTGGTCCGGCCGATGGCCGGCGTGACCTGGGTCGCGGTCCGCCCCTCGTACCGCCGCCGCGGGTTGACCAGGGCACACATGCAGCGGCAGCTGCACGACCTGTACGAAGCGGGCGACGAGGCGATTGCCGGACTGTGGGCCAGTGAACCGGGCATCTACGGGCGATTCGGGTATGGCCTGGCTAGCCACTCGCTGGGCGTCAACATCGAACGGCCGGCCCGGCTGGTCGATCCACCCACCGACGCCACGCTGCGGATCCGCCTGATCCCGGCCACCGAGGCGGCCGACACGATTGCCCCGCTCTACGAGGAGGTCGCCACCTCGCCGGCGGCCCGGCCAGGCATGCTCGCCCGCGACGAGAAGCTGTGGTGGCGGCGCGCCACCGCCGACCACGAGAAGGACCGCGGCGACGCGACGGTGCTGATGTGCCTGCTGGTCGAGCGCGGCTCGGCGGTGCGTGGCTACGCCACCTACCGGATGCGCTCGAAGTGGGACTCGTTCCGCGCCCGCGGCACGGTCGAGGTCAGGGAGCTGTACGGGGCCGAGCCGGCCGCGCTGGCGATGCTCTACGAGTTCCTGCTCGACGTGGACCTGACCGCGGAGACCAGCATCTGGAACGTCCCGGTCGACGACCCGCTGCTGACCTGGCTCGGCGACCGGCGCGCGGCCCAGCCACGGCTGCGCGACACGCTATACATCCGGCTCATCGACGTCCCGCGGGCACTGTCCGAGCGGTCCTACGCCACCGACATCGATCTCGTCTTCGAGGTCACCGACGACATCTGCGACTGGAACGCCGGGCGGTGGCGGTTGCAGGCCGGTCCGGACGGTGCCAGCTGCACCCGCACCGACGCGCCGGCCGACCTGGCCGTGCCGGTCACCGCGCTCGGCGCCAGCTACCTCGGCTCCGGCTCGTTCAGCGCGGGCGTGCGGGCCGGGCGGGTCCACGAGGTGCGGGAGAGCGCAGCGGCCAGTGCAACTGTGGCGTTCGGGCACGAGGTCGCGTCATTCTGTCCGTATATCTTCTAATCGTGGACGCCGATGCGGCGGAGCTGTGGAGGTGGTGACGGCATGACGGAGTCGTTGCGCGGCCTGGCCGCGAGCAGTCCATCGCAGGTCGGGCCGGTTCGCGCGATGCGGGCCAGGGACGTCAGCGTGCCAAGCGACGCCGAGCTCACCGCGGCGGCCGATACTGAGATCATCATCGTCAGCGACCGGCGCGGCCCATCCCCCGCCGACCTCGGCCACCACGTCGGGCCGGGCCACCACGTCGGGCCGGGCCACCACGTCGGGCCGGGCCAGCACGCCGCCCCACCCAGCGTGCCCCGGGGCGGGGCTCAGGACCCGCCCGGCACCACCCGGTCGCGCTCGTAGTCGCCGATCATCGCGATCCGCCGGCGGTGCCGCGGATCACCGCTGAACGGCGTGGCCAGGAACACCCGCACGAGCTCGATCGCCTCGGCGATCGAATGCTGCCGGGCACCCAGACTGATCACGTTCGCGTCGTTGTGCTCGCGGGCCAGCCGGGCGATCCGCTCGTTCCAGACCAGCGCGGCCCGCACCCCGACCACCTTGTTCGCTGCGATCGCCTCGCCGTTGCCGGAGCCGCCGATCACCACCCCGAGCGCGTCTGGATCGGCGGCGGTCCGGGCCGCCGCCTGGAGCACGAAGGGCGGGTAGTCGTCGTCCGGGTCGTACTGGAATGCGCCGCAGTCGACCGGTTCGTGGCCGTGCCCGGCCAGCCAGCCCAGCAGCTCCTGCTTCAGCTCGAACCCGGCATGGTCGCAGCCTAGGTAGACGCGCATGCAGCGCAGTCTGGCAGTCCGGCGGCCGGATTCCCACGAGCGCGAAGGTCACAGGTCGTGACAGGATGCGGAGAATCCCCTGCGCTCGTTGTGCGAGCGGTTCCGTGCTAGTCAGGAAGGTACGCGGTGCCTGGCATCAACCTCACGCGTGAGGAGGCGGCGGCTCGGGCCGGCCTGCTCGCGGTCGAGTCGTACGAGGTCGAGCTCGACCTCACGACCAGCGAGACGACGTTCCGATCAACCACCACGATCACGTTCACCGCGAACCAGGCCGGTGAGTCCAGCTTTGTCGAGCTCATCGCGCCGGCCGTGTACGCGATCACGCTCAACGGCACGGCGATCGATCCGGCGACCGCTTTCGACGGCGTCCGGATCCAGATCGAGAACCTCGCCGAGCACAACGAGCTACGAATCGTGGCCGACTGCGCCTATATGAACACCGGCGAGGGGCTGCACCGGTTCGTCGACCCGGTCGACAAGCTGATCTACCTGTACAGCCAGTTCCAGGTCGCGGACTCCCGCCGGATGTACGCCTGCTTCGAGCAGCCCGACCTCAAGGGGCGGTTCCAGCTCACGGTGATCGCCCCGCAGCAGTGGCAGGTGGTCTCAAACTCGCCGACTCCGACCCCGCAGCCGCTGACCGAGGGCAAGGCGATCTGGGTCTTCGAGCCGACCCCGCCGATCTCGACCTACATCACCGGGCTGGTCGCGGGCGACTACCACGTCGTGCGCTCCCAGCACTCGGTGGGCGGCCAGGTCGTCCCGCTCGGGGTGTTCTGCCGGCAGTCGATGGCCGAGTTCCTGGACCCGGACGAGATCTTCGACATCACCCGCCGCGGATTCGACTACTTCCTGGACAAGTTCGACTACCCGTACCCGTTCGCCAAGTACGACCAGCTGTTCGTGCCGGAGTTCAACGCCGGCGCGATGGAGAACGCCGGCCTGGTGACCATTTTCGAGGACTACGTGTTCCGGTCCAAGGTCACCGACGCCGCCTATGAGCGGCGGGCCGAGACGATCCTGCACGAGCTCGCGCACATGTGGTTCGGCAACCTGGTGACCATGCGCTGGTGGGACGATCTGTGGCTCAACGAGTCGTTCGCCACCTACATCTCGGTGCTCTGCCAGGCGCAGGCCACTCGCTGGCGGCGGGCCTGGACCACGTTCGCCAACTCCGAGAAGGCCTGGGCCTACCGACAGGACCAGCTGCCCTCCACCCATCCGATCGTGGCCGACATCCGCGACCTGCAGGACGTCCAGGTCAACTTCGACGGCATCACCTATGCCAAGGGCGCCAGCGTGCTCAAGCAGCTGGTGGCCTGGGTCGGGCTGGACAACTTCATCGCCGGGACGCGGCAGTACTTCAACAAGTACGAGTGGTCGAACACGACGCTGGCCGACCTGCTGGCGATCCTGTCCGAGACCTCAGGGCGCGACCTGTCGGCCTGGTCAAAGGAGTGGCTGGAGACCGCGGGGGTCAACACGCTGCGGGCCGACTTCACGGTGGACGAGGACGGCCGGTTCAGCTCGTTCGCGATCGTGCAGGAGGCACCGGAGGCCTGGCCAACGCTGCGCTCGCACCGGATCGCGATCGGCCTTTACGACCGCACCCCGAAGGGCGCGATCACCCGGCGGGACCGGCTCGAGCTGGACATCTCCGGGCCGCGCACCGAGGTTGCTGACCTGGTCGGCATCCTCGAACCCGATCTCGTACTGCTCAACGACGACGACCTGACCTACACCAAGATCCGCCTGGATCCGAAGTCGCTGACCCTGGTCACCGAGAGCATCAGCGCGATCAGCGAGTCGCTGCCGCGGGCGCTGTGCTGGTCAGCGGCTTGGGACATGTGTCGGGATGCCGAGATGCCGACTCGGGACTACCTCAAGCTGGTGCTCGGTGGGATCGGCACCGAGCCGGACATCTCGGTGGCCCAGACCCTGCTCGGCCAGACCAAGGCCGCGCTCGACCGCTATGCCGATCCGGCGTTCCGGCCGGAAGGGCTGGCGATGCTGGCCGCCCGGATGCGGGAGCTGCTGTTTGCCGCCGCGCCGGGCAGCGACCACCAGCTCGCCTGGGCCCGGGCGTTCGTCAACTCGGCCACCTCGGCCGAGGACATCGCCCTGATCCGCGGGCTGCTGGCCGAGACCGAGCGGATCGAGGGCCTGCCGATGGATCCCGACCTGCGCTGGCATTTCCTGACCAGACTGGTCGTACTGGGGGCCGCGGGCGAGACCGAGATCGACGCCGAGCTGGACCGGGACAGCACCGCGGCCGGACAGCGGTACGCCGCGATGGCACTGGCCGCCCGGCCGACCCCCCAGGCCAAGGCCGAGGCCTGGCATTCGGTGGTGGAGAAGGGCGACCTGCCGAACGCGATCCAGGCCGCGGTCATTGGCGGGTTCAGCCAGCCGGAGCAGCTCGAGCTGCTGGAGCCGTGCGTGCCGAAGTACTTCGACTCGCTCACTTCGGTATGGGAGACCCGCACCTACGAGCTGGCCCAGCAAATTGTCACCGGGATGTACCCGTATCTGCGGATCCAGCCGGACACGCTGGAGCGGACCGACCGGTTCCTGGCCTCGACCGAGCCGGTCCCGGCCCAGGCGCTGCGCCGGCTGGTGCTGGAGGGTCGGGACGGCGTGGCTCGGGCACTACGGGCGCAAGAGTGCGACGCCGCGGCGGCGGGGACCGCGGCGGTGGCCGGAGCAACGGCCGACGCCTAGGGTCTACCGTCGCGGATTGTCCGGTAGTGAGCCCGGCAGCGGGCCGGCGGCGGTCGGCTGCAGCCTGCGCTAGTCCCGGTGATCGCGGTGCAGGATCCGCGGCTGGTGCGCGTACTCCCCCAGCACCCGCAACCCGTCCACGATCCCGCCGGTCAGGTCGCCGGCCGCGAACGTGCTGGTCATCGCGAGCGCGGCGAGTGAGCAGGCGCGATCGTCGAGGGCCCGGCGAGCCTGCGTGCCGGTGACGATCTCGAGTGCGCGATGCGCCGGATCCACGTAGACCAAGACCGCCCTGGCCCGATCCGGGATCTCCCGATGCAGGCCACGGGCAGCGGCGCGCGAATCCCCGCCCACGGCGCCGACGTAGACCGAGAAGTGCAGCCCGCTCTCCCGCTCGGCTATCTCGATCGCGCGGTTTATCTGCTCCTGCTGCCCCGGGCTGAACGCCTCACCAGCGGGCACTGACTCCACCGCCGCCGGGATCGTCGTCCTCGACCGGCCGGGTCTCCCCGGCCTCCGGGTGTCTCCCGGCCTCGCCGTAGGCGTCCCCGGCCGCCCCGGCCTCGGCTCCCTCGGTCAGCTGGGCCGCAGCGGTGCCGGCGGGCACCGGCCGGACCCCGTGCATCGGCATCCCGAACTCGGCCGGGGTGGCGTCCCACATCCGGTCCGGGCGGTAGCGCGGCCCGCGCGCGATCGAACCCGCGGACACCAGCAGCGCGATGAACAGGAACAGCGCCACCGGCAGCACCCCGAAGATGAGCAGGGTGGCCAGTGGCGACAGCGGCTCGCCGGGCTCGGATCCAGCGTCCGGTGTCTGCGCCAGAGCCGGCGTGGCGACCGTCAGCAGCGTTGCGCCAGCCGTGGCCGGGACGGCCACGACGCGCTGCAGCAAAGGTGATCTCACGCCGACACGGTAGCGCGCCACACCCGTCATGGTGATCCAGGGTGGAACCGGAATCACCCGGCGGAGCTCACGAGGCCGCGGCGGTCACCGGGTCGAACCCGTAACCGACCAGGTAGGGCACCCAGCGGGGATCGTGCCGTCCGGTGCCCAGGATGCGCCAGGCCATGCCGATCGGCTGCTTGGGCACCTGACCGAGCCGCCATCCGATCTCGCCGATATGCCGATCGCCCTTGACGTGATTGCACCGCCGGCATGCCGAGACCACGTTCTCCCAGGCATGCGGGCCGCCCCGACTCCGCGGGACGACATGGTCGATGCTGGTCGCGGGTGCGCCGCAATAGACGCACCGGCCGCCGTCACGGGCGAAGATGGCTCGCCGGGTCAGCGGAACAGCGGAGCGGTGCGGCACCCGTACAAACCGGGTCAACCGCACCACTGAGGGGATCGGCAGCGCACAGCGCATGCTATGGACTACGTCCGCCCCCTCTTCGAGGGTCACCGCCTTCTGCGACAAAACGAGCACGATGGCGCGTCGCTGGGGCACGACGCACAAGGGCTCGAATGTCGCGTTGAGGATCAACGCGTTGGCCACCGGGCCTCCTTGGAGCGTCCGGCGCGTGGCTCGCGCCGGGGCAGCGTCACCAGTGTCCCCTGAACAGGCCCGATACTCCATGTCTTTCCCACCGACACGCGGCCAGAATTCGCCCGGTAGCCACCCGAGCGAGCGAGCGACTTCACATGGTCACTAAGGTGAAGGCCCATGGATCGTAGCTATCCCCCGGCCGAACGTACGGATCTTGTCGAGGACCTGTTCGGCCACCCCGTCGCCGACCCTTTCCGCTGGCTGGAGGACGCTTCGAGCCCCGCCACGACGGAGTGGTCGGAGGCACAGGACGAGCTGTTCGCCGCGCATCGGGCCAGCTGGTCGGGGTTGGACCGGCTGCGGACCCGACTGGTCGAGCTGCTCGGCGCGGGCATCGTCTCGGCCCCGGTCTGGCGAGGTGACCGGCAGTTCTTCATGCGCCGGACCGCCGAGCAGGAGCATGCGATCTTGCTAACCGTGGACCCGGACGGCACCGAACGGGTGCTGATCGATCCGAT
>JAKEEW010000405.1 GCA_022616375.1 Sporichthyaceae bacterium | reverse complement strand
AGGAGAAGCCATGCCCGGCGTATCGCATGACCCTGGTGACCGCGGCGATGCCGGCGCGGGAGTTGATCACGGATCCACCGGAGCACCGCGCTGGGTGAAGATCCTCGGGATCATCGGGCTGATCGTGGCGCTGCTGGTGATCATCATGGTGCTCACCGACGTCGGTGGCGAGCACGGCCCGAGTCGCCACACCTCACCCGGCGCGACTCATACATCCTGAGCCGTGCAAGGCCGCCTCCGGAAGTTCGCGCTAACCGTCCACGTCGCCTGCTCGGTCGGCTGGCTCGGAGCTGTCATCACCTCACTGGTCATCGCGGTCGCCGGCTTGACCAGCCAGGATGTGCAGACCGTTCGAGCCGCCTACGTCATCCTGGAGGTGATTGGCTGGACCGTCCTGCTTCCACTGAGCCTTGCTTCGCTCCTCACCGGTCTGGTGCAGTCGCTGGGCACCGCCTGGGGCCTGTTCCGGCACTACTGGGTCATCGCGAAGCTACTCATGAACTTGTTCGCAACCGCCGTGCTGCTGCTGTACCTGCGGGCACTGGACTACTTCGGCGACCTTGCTATGGATGCCACCACTGCCGCCGACCTGCGCAGCCTGCGCGACCCGTCTCCGGTGCTGCAGCGGCCGGAGCCTTGCTGCTGTTGCTCACCGCTACGGTGCTGGCGATATACAAGCCGCGGGGCCTGACCCGCTACGGGCAGCGCAGGCAGCGCGAGCAGCAACGAGCGGTGGCAGCTCGCTGACACGAACGTCGTGGGCGAGCGAGCACCACTGCTAGGAACCCGTTGCCGCACCCACCGATCACGACCTGTCGAGGAGTTGCTGCATGTGGTCGATCTCCGCCCGCTGGGAGCTAATGATCGACTGAGCCATGGCCTTGGCGTCCGGGTTCATCCCGGTCTCCAGCTCGTGCTGGGCCATCTCGATCGCGCCTTCGTGATGGCGGATCATCCCTTCGAGAAACAGCCGATCGAACTCGGCTCCCTCAGAGTAACGAAGCTGCTCCATCTCGGCCTCGGTCAGCATGCCGGGCCCGGTGTGCTCACCACCGTGCGGTGGCATCGATCCGCCCCGCGAACCCCAGTCCAAGATCCAGGCTCCGAGCTGGTCGATCTCGGGCTCCTGTGCCGCTTCGATATCGGCGGCGAGCGCTTTCACCTCGGCGGATCCGGCCCTAGTCGCGGCCAGCTCAGCCATGATCACTGCTTGCATGTGGTGAGGACTCATCCCGGTGGCAAAGTCCACATCGGCCTGGTTGAAATCTGCGGAGTTCTGAGCGGAGGGCTGATCATCCTGGCTGTCCGAGCAGGCGGTGACTCCCGAGGCGATCACGAGTGCCGACAAGCAACCGACGGCGACGCGAACGTGGAAACGACCAAACATTGCGATCTCTCTCTTCCTTTGCTTCAGGCGACAGACGACCGTCCGAATCCGCGATCGACCGGCACGCGGACCGGAGGGCGCCGATCAGTTCCGCAAGACCTGAAGCTGTTCGGGAGAGAAGGGATGCGGCGCGCCGTCCAGGTGGGGACCCGCCACATGGACGAGTCCTTGCGGTGGGGCGAGCGCTAGCGATTGGCGCTCCGAGGCCGCCGCGATAGAGCTACCGGCCCCGGCTGCTCCCACCGGTGCCGCGGGTCCCGGGTGGACGTGCGTGGACGCGTCGTCGTAGTGCGCATGCTGTCCTGGATCGTGCCGCTGATCGGGTGCTTGCGAACCCCACGGCGATTCGTGCGTGACGTGGGCGGGAGTGCCGTCCGATCGAGCCAGTCCGTGGATATCCACGACCGTGACAACCAGCCAGGCCGCCAGGAGGCCCAGCATCACGGCGCTCAGCCGACGCCCCAGCCTCACCGCGGGAGTGCGCGCCGCCCACATGGTGGCCGATCCTATGCCGATCGCCGCACGCCCACGACCACCCGCCGAGCACGATCACACCACGACCACCCGAACCGACGAGTCACCTAGCCGTCAGTACCTGCACGTGTACTCGGACTAGTCCTGGGCGCGCGACGGTGGGTTATCGTCGGCTGCAGATTCGTGGGCTGGCGGCTCGGCCGGGCGGTCCATCCAGGTCCGCACTCGCCGGGCGCTCGCGCCGACCGCATCGCCGACCGCGGACACGCCGTCGCCGAGGTTGCGCACCAATCCGACGAGCGGGTCCTGCGAGCGGTTGAACGCCTCCCGGTAGGACTCGGCCGCGGCCTTCGCGGCCGTGCTCATCGACGGTTCCTCGCCGCGGCGCGGATAGTCGCCGGCGAGGATGCGCGCGTACTCGCCGGAGTCGACCCACCGGCGCAGCTCGGCCGCTCGGGCCACCGGCATCGGATGGGTCATCGGCGCGGTCATCCGCAGCTTGAGCACGCTGTCCCGCAGGTCGCCCGCACCCTCGTAGTCCGCGGCCTGCTCCAGGAACGCGGTGGTGTCGATCTCCGCCAGGTCGCCGCCACCGGCGAGCTTCATGTGCACCCGCAACGCGGCCGACGGGTCCTGGCCGGCGAGCAGCCCCGCGCGATCGGCGGACAGCTCCGCCTTGCGCCACCACTCGTGCATCGCCGCGATGATCCCGCGCAGCACCATCGATCCGATCGGCAGCCAGGCAACCGTGGTCGACATGTTCGTCAGGATGATCATCATCGTGCGGTAGACCGCGTGCCCGCTGCGCAAGTGACCGAGCTCGTGGCCGAGCATGTTCCGCAGCTCGTCGTCGTCCAGCGTGGCGACCGCCGCGCTGGTGACCACGATGAACGGTTTGGCCATGCCGATGCAGCTGGCGTTCAGCCGCGGTGACTGCAGCACGTACAGCTCGGGTAACTCGTCGATGTCCAACGCGGCGGCCGCCTCGGCAAGCAGGCGGTGGACCCGCGGGTGCCGGCGATCGCCGCACCGGATCGCCGTGCCGAGGTACTGCAGCCGCCAGGCGCGCTCGTTCCACATCCCGGACATCGCCTTGACGACCTCGTCGAACCCGCGCAGTTCGCGCAGTGCGGTCAGCGCGCCCCGATCGGCCGGGTGTTCCCAGGCGGTGGAACTGATTCCGACCAGCGTGCCGCGCCGACGCGCCGGCTTTCCCTCGCTTGGCATGTCCGCGTCCTCCCGTGCGATGCCGGCCCGAGCCTGGCAATTCTGCTTCGAGCTCCTGCCGGATCATCCGTCGCCCTGGTGCCCGTCGTCCACCCGTGCGTTCCCCGGAGCTCGGGCACGGTGGGGCTCGCGACACAATGAGGCCACCGGGAGAGGTGGTGGTAACAACGGACGGCGGCAGACCCGATACCGGCGTGCCTGTTGCGGGTGCCGCGGCGTGGCTGCCGGAGTTCGACGTGCGGGAGTATCACGAGCGGGTCGTCATGCTGGCTCCGGAACAGGCCATAGCGGCCGTGCTCGAGCTGCCAGTCTGCCCCGATCCGCTGGTGCGAGCGCTGTTCCGGCTGCGCGGCTTCCGCGCGACCCACGAGTCGATCGGCGAGTTCAGCACCCATCACGGCTTCCTCGAGCTCGCGCGAACACCGTCAACGTATGTGTTCGGTCTGGCGGCCCGATGGCGCGGAAACCCGCGCCGTGCCGCCGATCCGCAGTCCTGGCGATCGTGGCAACCGCCCGGCCTCAAGATTGCGGCGGACTTCTGCGCTGAACCGCTCGGCGGTGGCCGGACCCGGCTGTCCACCGAGACCCGGGTGCTTGCCCTCGATCCGCGGTCGAGGCGGGAGTTCCGGCTCTACTGGCTGGTCGTCGGCCCGTTCTCGGCGCTGATCCGCCGCCGCTGGCTGCGCGCCATCGAGACCAGGGCGGCGCGCCTTGTGCAGTCGGTCAGTCCAGGCCGCGGCCGCCGGCGACCACGAGGCGCTGGCCGGTCACGAACCCAGCCGCCTCCGCTGCGAAGAAGCTGACCGCGTGGGCGACGTCCTCTGGGACGCCCATCCGGCCGGCCGGGACCGAGCCGAGGTACGCGGTGCGGATCTCGGCCGGGATGTCGATGTGCCGTTCCACCGGGATGAAACCGGGAGCGACCGCGTTCACGGTGATCCCGAACGGGGCCAGCTCGCGCGCCCAGCTGCGGGTGAGGCCGACCTGCGCGCTCTTCGCGGTGACGTACGCGGTCCGGCCCGGTGGGATCCGGTCCACCACCTCGGAGTCGATCTAGGATGATGCGACCCCAGTTGCGCGCTCGCATCCCGGGGAGCACGGCTCGACCGAGCAGGATCGGGCTCTGCACGAAGAAGTTGAGCTGGGCCAGGTGATCGTGCCAGGTCACCTCCGTGAGCGGCGCCTCCGGCTGTGGCCCGGTCGCGTTGAGCACGAGTACGTCGATGACACCGAAGCGCTCGGTGACCGCGGCGACCAGCCCGCCGACCGCGGCCTCGTCGGTGACGTCGGCGACGAACGCTTCGGCGACGCCGCCCTCGGCGCGGATCGAGCCGGCTACCAGCTCCGCCGCCCCGGCGTCGAGGCCGTTCACCGCGATCGCAAGGCCGTCCGCGGCCAGGCGCCGCGCGATGGCGACGCCGAGCCCGCGGGTGCTGCCGGTGACCAGTGCGACGTGCTCCGGTGGCATGGGCCGGATGCTATCCGCCGGCCGATCGCACGGTGACCGTGCCGCTGCCGGTGTGCACGTCGAGCGAGTTCGGCGCCCCGGGCTGGTCGGGCACCGATACCGTGCGATCGCCGCTGTCCGCGGACGCGAGCACCCGGTAGCTGCCCTCCGGAACCGTGACCGAGATGTCTTCGCTACCCGCGTCCGCGGTCACCGACGCCGGACTGGCCAGTCGCACGTCGATCGTGCCCGATCCGGTGTGGGCCTCGATGTTGCCGGTGAGCTCGCGTGCGTTGATGTCCCCGGAGTCCGCGTCGACCGTCACCGTGCCGGAGACCTCGGTGACCGTGATCGTGCCCGAACCGGTGCTGAGCTCGACGTTCCCGGTGATCCCGCGCGCGGTCACGTCACCCGATCCGGCTTCCGCCCGGACCGAACCGCGCACACCCTCGACCGAGATGGTCCCCGACCCGGATTCCACCTCGACGCCGGCCACGCCGGCAAGATCGATGTCCCCGGAGCCGATCCGACCGGTCACGGACACGCCGGCCGGCACGGTCACCCGGTAGTTGACCGAGCAGTTCCGGCCGCAGTCGGTAGACAGCACCAGGTCGCCGTTGTCGACCCGATGCGCCGGGGTCGTCGGCCGCTCGCCGCGATACTCCACGAGCGTGTGGATCGCGGTGCTCGAGCCCGACCCGGTGGTAATCGAGACCTGGCCGGAACCGCCCTCGATCCGGACCAGGTCGATCTTCTCGGAGACCACGGCGTCCGCCTCGAAGCGTTGCCGCTCGCCCAGGTCGCACGCACCGAGCGCGACAACCGCACCGGCCGTTCCGAGTACCGCTACAGCTAGCCGCTGACCTGGTCGCATGTCGTCTCCTCGTGGACCCACCCGAGTCTTCTACCGCTTCACCGTAGGTGGGACCGGCGCCCGGGACACTGGTGCGAGCCCCGATCTTCATGCTGGGGCTACCCCCACCGCTTGGGTCGTTGCGTCCGGGCTTTATTCACAGGCTCCGCGGTTCGCCGGACTTGTTCACAGGCCCGGCACGCCTGATTGGAAGCGGAGCTGGCATCGGATAGCGTGGTTATCGAACATAAGTTCGAGTCTTCACACACGGGGGTGTTGGCAATGGACTGGGGTAGTGATCCCGCTGGGGTGCGGGTGGTGGAGCCGCCTGATGATGCAGCCCTGGTTGCCGTGCGGGCGGCGGTTGCCGGATTGGTGGCCGCTGATCCTAAGTCGTTGACCAGTGCGAGTCGGCGGGTGCGCATCGTTGAGCTGGAGCGTTTGTCGGCGGTGTTGGCCGCGCATCAGCTGGCGTGTCTCGAGGTGTTTGATGCCGGTGGTGAGGCGCGGGCAGACGGTGCGGCGTCGACTCAGGCGTGGTTATGCGCAAACACGCGCGTGAGTCCGGCGCAGGCCAGCGCGCAGGTGCGGCTGGCCCGCCGGCTGGATAGATATCGGCTGGTGGCGGCCGCGCTTGCGGCCGGTGAGCTAGGGGTGCGGCACGCTGAGGTGGTGACCCGCTGCCTCGACGAGGTGGCTGCCGGTCTTGGGGACGGGGTGCGCGCCGCGGAGGTCGAGCGCGGGCTGGTGGCGGTGGCCCGGTTGGCCGATCCGCTGCGGCTGAGTCGGGAGTGTGCGCGGCTGCGTCATCAGGTGGCGCCCGAGATGGCGACGGCCGCGGACTGGAATGCGCATGCGGCCCGCGAACTCTCGCTATCGGTCACCGTCGCCGGGATGGTGGCGGTTTCGGGGACGCTGGATCCGCTGACCGGTGAGGCGGTGCTGGCGGCGGTGGGGAGTCTGGCGGCGCCCTCCGGGCCGGATGATGCGCGATCGCCAGGGCAGCGGCGGGCGGATGCACTCGGTGAGCTGGCTCGTCGGCAGCTGGCCGCCGGCGGCTTGCCGGCCGCCGCTGGCGAGCCGGCGCAGGTGCTAGTGACGGTGGATCTGACCACGCTCGAGGGGCGGGCCGGCATGGATCCCGCATTGTTCAGCTGGGTCGGTCCGGTCTCCGGTGAGCTGGCGCGACGGGTGGCGTGCGACGCGAAGGTGACCCGGGTGATCACCGACGGCGCCAGCCAGCCGCTGGACCTAGGCCGGGCCACGAGGATCGTTGGTAGCGGCCTGCGCAAGGCGCTGTGGGTGCGGGATCGGCACTGCCGTTATCCCGGCTGCACCGTCCGTGCTCAATGGT
>JAKEEW010000404.1 GCA_022616375.1 Sporichthyaceae bacterium | reverse complement strand
ACGGTGGGAGAGCTGCGTCCTCGCTCGTAGTCTCCGATCACCGAAGCGGTCAGCCCGGCGCGGTCAGCCATCTCCCGCTGGCTGAGCTCGGCGAGCCGCCGGGCGCGCCGGAGGATCATGCTCGCATCCATGTCGGAGATGGTGCCTGGCTGGGCGCCCGGCTGACAGGTCGCCGGATGGATCTGTGGATTGTTTCGCTTGGAGGTCCTCGACGGTGTGGATGCCGCTCCTGGCAGGCGATCCCGGCATCAGAAACTACGGCCATACCCGTCCCGAACCGGCCATGCCCGCACCCGATCGGTGATACCCGTGCCGGGCCGGCGATGCCCGCACCCGACCGGTGATACCCGTCCCGGGCCGGCGATGCCCGCACCCCACCGGCGATGCGCGTGCCGACCGCGGATCCTCGTTGGACACCGGTGATCCTCGTACATTCTGGCAACGGATACCGGCGGGGGAGAGCCGAGTGATCTCCGCCTCGCGGATCCGGGTCGAACCGTTGCGCCTAGACTCGGATGACCCGTACCCGAACGCGCAAGGAGACCGCAGGTGAGCCTGCTCGAGACGATCAGCGGTCCGCGGGACCTGCGGGAGCTAACGGCCGAGCAGTTGACCGAGCTTGCGGCCGAGATCCGCACCTTCCTGGTCGGCGCGGTCAGCCGGACGGGCGGGCACCTTGGTCCGAACCTCGGCGCGGTCGAGCTGACCATCGCGCTGCACCGGACCTTCGAGTCCCCGCACGACAAGATCCTCTTCGACACCGGGCACCAGGCGTACGTCCACAAGATCCTTACCGGCCGGCGGGATGGGTTCACCAAGCTTCGCCAGCAGGGCGGGCTGTCCGGGTATCCGTGCCAGTCCGAGTCCGAGCACGACGTTATCGAGAACTCGCACGCGTCCACCGCGCTGTCCTACGCCGACGGGTTCGCCAAGGCGTTCCAGCTGCGCGGCCTGACCGGCCGGCATGTGGTGGCGGTAGTCGGGGACGGCGCGCTCACCGGTGGAATGGCCTGGGAGGCGCTGAACAACATCGCCGCCGCCAAGGGTCGGCCGGTCGTCATCGTGGTGAACGACAACGAGCGGTCCTACGCCCCGACCATCGGCGGGCTCGCCTCGCACCTGGCCACCTTGCGCACCACCAGGGGCTACGAGCGCTTCCTGGACTGGGGCCGCAACGTGCTGGAGCGCACTCCGGTGGTGGGGCACCCGCTCTACGAGACGCTGCACGGGGTGAAGAAGGGGATCAAGGACATCGTCGCGCCGCAGGGCATGTTCGAGGACCTCGGGCTGAAGTACGTCGGCCCGATCGACGGTCACGACATCGGCGCGGTGGAGGCGGCGCTGCGCCGGGCTAAGAGCTTCGGCGGCCCGGTGATCGTGCACTGCATCACCCGCAAGGGCAACGGATACGCGCCGGCCGAGAACGACGAGGCCGACCAGTATCACGGCATCGGTGTGATGGACCCGGAGACCGGGGTCCAGATCGCTTCCTCCGGCACGTCGTGGACCTCGGTGTTCGCCGACGAGATGGTGAAGATCGGCACGGAGCGGCCGGACCTGGTCGGGATCACCGCCGCGATGCAGATCCCGGTCGGCCTGCACCGGTTCGCCGCTGCCTACCCGGACCGGGTCTTCGACGTCGGGATCGCCGAGCAGCATGCGGCGACGTCGGCCGCCGGGCTTGCGATGGGTGGCGTGCACCCGGTGGTCGCGATCTACGCCACGTTCCTGAACCGCGCCTTCGACCAAGTGCTGCTGGACGTGGCGCTACACCGTTGCGGGGTCACGTTCGTGCTGGACCGGGCCGGGGTGACCGGCGACGACGGGCCCAGCCACAACGGCATGTGGGATATGTCGATCCTGCAGGTCGTGCCCGGGCTGCGGATCGCGGCCCCGCGTGATGCGGCGACCCTGCGCGCCGAGCTGCGCGAGGCGGTCGAGGTGACCGACGCGCCGACCGTGGTCCGGTTCCCGAAGGGGGTCGTCGGCGCGGACCTGCCGGCGATCGACCGGGTCGGCGGCATGGACGTGCTGCGCCGCGACGCTACCGAGGACGTCCTCATCGTCTCGATCGGGGCACTCGCGCCGGCCTGTTTGGACGCCGCGGGCCTGCTGGCCGCCGGAGGAACCGGGGTCACGGTGGTAGACCCGCGCTGGGTCAAGCCGGTCGATCCGGCGCTGGTCGAGCTGGCCGGGCGGCACCGGCTGGTCGTGACCGTCGAGGACAACGGCCGGGTCGGCGGGGTCGGGTCGAGCATCGCCCAGGCGCTGCGCGACGCCGGGGTCCGAGTCCCGCTACGCGACTTCGGGATCGCCCAGCGGTTCCTCGACCACGCCAAGCGCGCGGACATCCTGGCCGAGCTCGACCTGACCGGTCCCGGGTTGGCCGCGCAGATCAGGAACGATCTGTCCGGGGCGGCGCCGGAGACCGCCGGATGAGATCGAGCGCCGCCGCGTAGCCGGCGTCGCTGTGATAGTCCGAGTGAGCGTTGATCCGCGGGTAGTCCGGGTCGCCCGGGCGCCGGTCGAACCCGGCCGGGTCGGTGAGCTCGATGTCCACCCCGACCACCCCGAGGTCGACGTCGCTGCCGATGGAGTCGGTGCGCCGCCACAGGTTGAGCCAGTCCACCCGATCGGCAAGCAGCTGCAACTGGTCCTCGCCGAAGTACGCCGGGAAGTAGCGGGCATACAGCCGGCGTAACGGCGAGCCGTAGGTCAGCAGGGTGACCTTGGATACCTCGTCATCGGACAGCTGGAACACGGTCGCCGCAGCGATCACGCTTCCTTGCGAGTGGCCGGACAGGATCGTGCCGGCGCCGTTCGGATCCCAGCCCTGGATCCGGTGCATCAGGTCGGGCACGACCCGCTCGGCGTAACACGGCGGCGCCAGCGGGTGCGCGCTGCGCGGCCAGAACGTGCCGATGTCCCAGAGCACGCCCACCAGCCTTCGGATCCGGCCATCCCCGTAGGCGTATCGCCCAACCGCCACCAGAGCAAGCACGAACACGCTGATCAGGAACACCCCGGTGGTGGTTGCCGAGTCCACCAGCGAGCGCCAGTCGCTCTCGCCGGAGCCGATCCAGTCCAGCGGGCGCCCATGGTGGGTCAGTACCGACCAGGCGGTGATGGCGGCCAGCACGGTGGCCGGCGCGACCAGCGCGAACAGGAACCACGGCGCATCGTCGACCAGCGTGCCCAGCGTGCGAGCCAGCGCGATCGCCCGGGTCCGGCGCGGATGCGCGTCGGCCAACGCCTCGCCGTACTCCCGGCGGACTGCCGCCCTGGCCCGGCGCAACCGGGTCCAGGCGAGCAGCAGGACCCCGAGGGCGACCAGCACCAGTACCGCTACTTCGACGGTGAAGCCGAACGCACCCCAGGCGTAGATCTCCGGCGGCTCCGCGTCGGAACGTCCGGCAATCTCGGGAGCCGGCGCGGCCGCGGTCGGCGTCGCCTGGCTGTCCAGCCAGTCCGCGGCCTGGAACGAGACCCCGGCGGTGAACGCGGCGCCCAGGTACCACCCGAGCGTGGCGATCACCGGAGCGGCCAGCCCGCGGAATGCTGCGCGTTTGCCGGTTGTCGGCGCGGTCTGCCGCAACACCAGCGTGGTCACGATGAACACCAGCACGATTGCCACCTGGACCGCGATCAGAGCGGTGAGCAGCCCACCCAGGCCGGGCAGCCGGCCGGAGCTGACCCAGCCCGGCCGGTCCTGCATCGCGTGCCAGACCCCGAGCACCAGGGCGATCCCGGCAACCGAAGGCGGGATGATCGCGAGGTCGTCGGTGAGTGCGGACCTGGCCCGGGTCAGGAACCGCGGGAACACGACCAGGATCGCGGCACCAACCGCGGCCGCGGCGGCCAGCGTGAGCACGAACCGGCCTAAGTACATGCCGCCGGTGTCGCGTACGGACCGGTCGAAGTTGTACGTGGGCCAGGTCAGCAACGTGGTGACGGCGGCCACACCGATCGTGATGTGCGCCATCCCGGCCCGGCGCAGCGGCTGCTCACCCCGCCAGAAACCGGGATCGGCAAGCGGCGGGCGCGGGCTCTGCGGCGGCTCGTCCGGCTTCGGCGGCTGCTGTGCCTCATACCGCACCCAGGTCTTGTGCGCGAGGTAGGCCAGCACGGCCAGCACCGCGAGCGGGACCAGCACGGCGACCGTAAGCCGCCGGCCCGGTTGTTCCCAGAACGCGCCCTCCGCGGTGAACGGTCGCAGCCACGAGCGGGTGGCACCGCAGGTCCGGCCCTCGCCGGCGCACTGCCAACCGAGCAGGTCCATCCCGACGCCGGCGGCGCCGAGGACCAGCATCGCGGTTAAGGACAGTGCGAGGAGCCGGGCCGAGGCGTCCCAGACCCGGCTGAGGAACCGTATGCCGATCCCGGTGCTGCCCGGCCCGGTCTTGGTGACTTCGCGCGGCCGCATCCAGAACGCGGTGTTGACCAGGGTGAACGGCAAGAGCAACAGCCAGAACGCGCGGGCCGCGGCGCCGACGGTGAGGTTCCCCCACGAGTAGGCCTCGACCGGCGGCCCGAGCGGGGGGATGGTTTCCTCCGGATATGCCTTGCGATAGAACCCGACCAGCTTGCCGCCAGCTACCAGCTGGACGTGCGGGTAGTTGAGGGTGTTCTCGGGCGAGGAGCCGAGCACTCCATGAACGCGCAGTTCCAGGTCCCGCTCGCGGCTGTTGGCCATGTCTTCCCCCAGCGTCGCGCCCGGCACTGGCGGGCACGTTGCGTGCCGACGTGCTCCGTACCATACGCCGCAAGATCGCGTCGGGAAACGCAACGCGCCTACCGGTACGCGGTCGAGTTCGACCGGGATCGCCAGGTCGTCACCGAGCCTCCCGATCCGGTAACGGTGGCCCCTGTTGATCTATCCGCTACCGGAGGTTGTTGAGATACTGCGATCCGGACCGGGCGGGTACGAAGCTGTCAACGGCCTGCGCCGGTAGGGGAGGCTCTCTCATGTCGCGTCGATGGTTAGCGGCCGCGCCGATCCTGGCGCTGGCGATCCTTACCGCTGGATGTGGTGGCGACGGTGACGACACCGCCGCCGGATCCCCGACTCCGACCGCGAGCACCCCCGCCACGGGTGCGAGCACCCCAGGGACGCCGGCCAGCACGCCGTCCACACCCGAGCCGACCGGCGGTGCCGGCGGGGTGCCCGACGCCTGCACGCTGATCTCGAGCGCGAAGCTGTCCGACCTGCTCGGCTCCGACCAGGGCACCGGCCAGCAGCAGTCGCTCACCCCCCAGCGCAGCGTGTGCATGTACGAGAGCGGGACCATCACCGCGGTTGAGATCGCGGCGAACTACGAGGCCTCCCGTGACCTCATCGCCAACGACTCCAGCCACGTCATGAGCAACGTCGGCGGAGTAGGCAACGAGGCGTTCTTCGACGACGTCGGCGGGGTCGGCCAGCTGGTCGCCAAGGGTGATCGGTTCTTCGTCGCGGTCACCTTCGTCTACGAGCACCGCGATTCCTCGATCGAGACCGCGAAGCAGATCGCCGCAGCCATGCTCGCCGCCGCCGAAGGCTGAGCCGAACCCGACGGCTGAGCTCGCGGCTCAGGGCAGGCTGGCCACGCCGGCCGGCAGGAACCGGTGGCCGACCACCTTCTCCGAAATCCCGGTGCGGTCCAGGTACGGCGTGATCCCGCCCAGGTGGAACGGCCAGCCGGCGCCGAGCAGCATGCACAGGTCGATGTCCTGCGGCTCGGCCACCACGCCGTCGGCCAGCATGAGCTGGATCTCCTGGGCCAGCGCGGTCAGCGCCCGCTCCCGTACCTGGTCCGCGGTCAGCACGGTCGACCCGGTCTGGAACAGCTCGGCCAGGTCGGGGTCGACCACCGGCTTGCCCTCCGGCCAGACGTAGATCCCCGGTTTGCCGGCCGCCACCAGCCGGCGCAGGTTCTCCGACACCCGGTACCGGTCAGGGAACGCCTCGTGCATCACCTCGGCCACGTGCAGCGCGACCGCCGGCCCGACCAGCTGGAGCAGCACGAACGGCGACATCGGCAGCCCGAGCGGGGCCAGCGCGGCATCCGCCACCTCGGTCGGGGTGCCCTCGTCGGCTGCCTTGGTGACCTCGCCGAGGAACCGGGTGAGCAGCCGGTTGACCACGAACGCGGGCGCGTCCTGGACCAGCACGCAGGACTTCTTCAGCGCCTTGCCCACCGCGAACCCGGTTGCCAGCGAGGCGTCGTCGGTCTGGGCCCCACGGACCACTTCGAGTAGTGGCAGCACCGCGACCGGGTTGAAGAAGTGCAGCCCCACCACTCGCTCCGGGTGCAGCAGCTTGCTGGCCATCTCGCTGACCGACAGCGAGGAGGTGTTCGTGGCCAGCACGCAGGTCTCCGAGACCACCGCCTCGACCTCGGCGAAGACCTGCTGCTTGACCTTCATCTCCTCGAACACGGCCTCGATCACGAGGTCGGCGTCGGCGAACGCGTCTTTGCTCGGCGAGCCGGTCACCAGCCCGCGCAGCTTGCTGGCCTTGTCCGTGCTGATCCGGCCCTTCTGCCGCAGCTTGTCGATCTCCGCATGGACGTACTCCACGCCCTTGTCCAGCCGGGCCGAGTCGACGTCGGTGAGCACGACCGGCGCCTCGAGCCGGCGGGCGAACAGTAGACCGAGCTGGCTGGCCATCAGACCCGCGCCGACGATGCCGACCTTGTTCACCGGGCGGGCCAGCTCCCGCGGCGGCGCGCCGACCGGGCGGCGGGCCCGCTTCTGGACCAGGTCGAACGAGTAGAGCGAGGCGCGCAGCTCGTCGGTCATCAGCAGATCGGCCAGCGCTTCATCCTCGGCCGCGAATCCCTCGTCGCGGTTGCGGTGCCGGGCGGCGTCGATCAGTTCGAGCGCGCGATATGGCGCGGGAGCGGCTCCATGTAGCCGGCCGTCCGCGATCAGATCGGAAGAGCGT
>JAKEEW010000403.1 GCA_022616375.1 Sporichthyaceae bacterium | reverse complement strand
GACCGTCACCCGGCTCGACCACATGTACCGCGAGCGCCGGGTCGCGGTGATCACCCTGATCGCATCCAAGCCGATCGAAAACGTGCGGGCCTTTTCGGAGGCGTTTCGGATTCGCCGGAAGAAGGAGGAATGAGATGGCGGCCGCCGTCTACGTGCTCTGCGCCCTCACCAGCCTCGCCTGCGCCATCCTGCTGCTCCGCGCCTATCAGCACCGCGGGGTCCGCCTGCTGCTGTGGAGCGGGCTCGCTTTCGTCGGGTTCACCCTCGGAAACATGATGCTCGTGGTCGACCGGGTGGTGACGGGACCGGAGGTGGACCTGTCGATCTGGCGCAGCCTCCCGGTGCTCGCCGGGCTCGCGGTGCTGGTCTACGGCCTGGTCTGGGACGCCGGATGAGCGACACCAGGGGCGCGGTCCTGCTGCTCGTCTCCGGTGCCATCACCATGGGCTACGCCGTGGCGGGGTTGTTCTTCCTCCGCTTCTGGCGGGAGACCCGCGACCGGCTCTTTCTCATCTTCTCCGGTGCGTTCTGGGTGCTCGGACTCCAGCGGCTCGCGCTGGTGTTCAGCCGCGACATGATCGAGGACCACACCGGCCTCTACCTCGTGCGCCTGTTCGCCTTCCTGCTCATTCTGGCCGCGATCGTGGACAAGAATCGCTCCACCCCTCAGCCGCCCGGCTGACGCCCGGCCCGCCGGCGTTCCTCGTCGGCCCGGTTCCGATTGGCCTCGCGCGCGCGGACGATGCCGCAGGACGCGCGCGGATGCGGCTGGATCATGGGGCATTCCCGGGTGCTCTTGTGGACCACCATCTCGTCGGCCGGCGGCCCGGCCGATCCGGCGGGGCCGGTGCCGTCGGTCATTCGCAGTCCATCCGAACGGGGGTTGGCATGGTCAGACCTGCTGATTCTCCCACTCGGCGATCCCGGTGACCCGGCCGAAATTGATCAGCGCGAGCCGGAGCTTGCGGGCCGGGGTCGATTCCGGCGGTTGCCCGTACGGTACCAGGGTGCAGTCGCGCAGCACGACGAGGCCGGGCTGCTGCCGGAGGAAGTCCGAGACCCGGACGTTGACCAGCACCTCGAGGGTTCCCTGGAGCAGACCGACGGGCAGCAGGCAGCCGATCCGGTGCGACGACGTGCGGCCGCCCGACCCGGCGGTGTCCACCAGCT
>JAKEEW010000402.1 GCA_022616375.1 Sporichthyaceae bacterium | reverse complement strand
GCCGGCGGCTGCCACCCTGCGCGTGCTGGGCCAGGGCACGCTGCCCCCGGGGAACGGCACCGGCAAGCCGGCGCTGCTCCGCAAGGCGCCGCTCGGCAACGTGTCCATCGACGACGGGGGCACGCTGCAGAGCGTGCACAACGGCAACGTGCTGGTGTTCATCGGCGAGAAGTGGCACAGCTCCTCGGTCACCATCAAGATCCATCCCACCAAGGT
Source organism: Sporichthyaceae bacterium (assembly GCA_022616375.1). Lineage (GTDB taxonomy): Bacteria > Actinomycetota > Actinomycetes > JAKEEW01 > JAKEEW01 > JAKEEW01. The sequence continues at coordinate 910 of JAKEEW010000402.1, read as the reverse complement.
GCAGCAGGCGCTGAACGCCCAGACCACCACCTTCACGGCCTCCGGCGGCACGGGCAGCTACACCTTCCAGGTGCTCTCGGACGCGCCGGGCACCGGCGGTTCGGCCGGCTCGCCGGCCGTGGGCGGCACGTACCCCGGCAGCTCCTTCGTGTACACGGCCGGCACCGCGGCCGCCGGCAACATCGGCACGGCGGTCATCCGCGTGACCGACAGCTCCGGCGAGTTCTACGACGCGGTCGTGACCTACGGCGTGGCGGCCCAGGGGCCGCTCTTCCTCTCGCCGGGCTACCCGAGCCCCACGGTCTCTTCGATCGGCGTCGTGTACTACCTGCGCACCGGCGTGACCGGCTTCACCCCGACCGTCCGGTGCGACGCCTACGCCGGGAGCGGCACCTACAGCTGGACCGTGAGCGGGACCGGGAGCCTCAGCGCCAACTCGGGCCCCACCGTCACGTTTACGGCTGGCTCCGGCTCCACCACCGGGATCGTGGTCTGCTCGGACGGCACGCGGTCGCAGACGGCGTACATGTATCACAACGCCGGCACGACCTACGGCGACTACTACCCGACCCCGTACTACATGTATCACCTCCACACCGCCACGACGCAGACGCTGCGGATGAACCCGGCGGCGCTCTCCACCACGGTCCAGCCCACGTGGCTGTTCACGTCGAACCCGGCCAATAGCTCCTTCAACAGCGGACTCAGCACCACGACCGGCTACTCGGTCACCCTGAACGTGGGCAACCAGGCCGGCGTCGTCCCCTACTCCACGTGGGTCAACGGCCAGGTGGTGTCGACCACGTCGGTCGGCGCGGTGCAGACCGGCTACTTCTACTACTACGCCACGGCGTACCCGTCGAGCCTGGCCATCTCGCCCACGCTCATCGAGGGCATGCTCCCGGGCGGC